>CAZQOC010000208.1:0-3180 GCA_964594745.1 uncultured Sulfurovum sp. | reverse complement strand
GTTACTCTTTTTCACCTTAGCTACGGCTAGGGTTTCAAAAGAGTGCCTAGCCTAGACAAAAGCTAGAGATGTTGTGAACGCCTAGGCTTATCAGAGGGTTCATTTATTTTCTATAGAAACAGGAAAGATATGAGTACAGAAAGATTAAGACAGATACAAACAGCAGGGTTTATCTTAAAGCCTAATGACCCAGAGATACGTACATTATATGAGCGTATTAAGGGGCAGTTTGAAGATAAAGGCATAGAAGTGCTTTTGGCTGAACGCTCAGCAAAGATGATAGGATTAGCAGGTACTTCTTTTGAAAAAATGTGTGACAAGGCAGACTTTTTGGTCTCTTTGGGCGGAGATGGTACTTTACTTTCTCTTGTGAGACGTTCATACGGTTATCATAAACCTGTTGTAGGGATTAATGCTGGAAATTTAGGGTTTTTGGCAGATGTGACTATTGATGAAGTAGATCTGTTTTTAGAGCAGCTCTTCTCTGGGGAATACCGTATAGACAACCGTATGATGATAGCTGGTTACATTAAAAAAGCAAGTGGAGCAAAGATCGACTTTTTTGCCCTCAATGATGTGGTTATAACATCGCCTACCCCTTCTAAAATGGTGAAAGTCAATGCCTCTATAGATGGGGAACGTTTTAACTCTTATAGGGGGGATGGATTGATTATCTCTACACCTACAGGTTCAACAGCCTACAACTTAGCTGCAGGAGGACCTGTTGTATATCCTTTGACTGAAGCATTTATTATTACCCCTGTTATGGCACATTCTTTGACAAACCAGCGTCCTTTGGTGGTACCTACAGATTTTTATATAGAATTAGATGCTGAAAAATATGATGCCATCGCCAGTATTGATGGGCAAGAGCGCTATGAACTTGAAGAGGGTGATGTATTGCACTTAGGCGGAGCGCCTGAAGGTGCAAAACTCCTACATAGAAAGGAGAGAAATTATTTCTCTGTACTGCGTGAAAAACTACACTGGGGTGATGTGCATTGATTGAACGTTTATATTTTCGAAACCTAGTTACCTTCGATGAAGTAGAATTAGAATTTGATAAAGGATTGGTGGTTTTTTCTGGGCCATCAGGAGCAGGAAAGTCAGTATTGATGTCAACGATATTGACAAGTTTTGGCTACAGTACACAAGGTGCAGCAAGTCTTTGTGAAGTGAATCTCGTAAAACCCAAAAACTTAGAAAGTGATGGATATGTATTAGAGGATGAACTTACACTTAAAACACTTAAAAAAGAAAAACTAAGATATCTCATAGACGGACAAAATATTTCTAAAAAATCTCTCAAAAGCATATTTGCACCGTATGTACAGTATCTTTCTGTGCGGGACAAAAGTGGTTTTGAGTCAGATAGACTTATTGATATGTTAGATGGCGCTTTGCTAAATTCAGATAAAAACTTTAAAAGGTTACGAAAAGAGTATATTAAACGATATGCCAATTACAAAGAAAAGTCACAAGAACTTGCCAAAATAAAAGCGGACGAAGCAAAACTTGCTGAACTTATTGAGTTTGCTACCTATGAAGTAGAGAAAATAGAGAAAATAAACCCTCAAATAGGGGAAGATGAAGCACTCATTCAAGTAAAAAAGCAACTTTCACGTGTAGATAAAATAAAAGATTCATTGGCTACTGCCATAGAGATATTTTCAGCAGAGGCTGCGGTACAGGAGGTTTATAGACTCTTAGATAAAGATGATTCTGTTTTTGTGGATGCGATGAATCAAGTACGTGCTGATTTTGAAGAGACAGAACATCTAGCAGCAGAACTTGAAGAGATGGATGTTGAAGAGATACTTGATAGACTTTCAGATATCACATCCTTGCAACAGCGTTATGGTTCTATAGAAGAAGCGATTGCCTATAAAGAGATGAAACAAAAAGAACTTACAGGGTATCAAAATATAGAACAAGATAAGAGTATGCTAGAGTCATTTCTCAGTATGGAGTATATGGAACTTTCTACGTTAGGAAGACAGATTTCTGCCAAACGTAAAGCCGAAGCAAAAAAGTTAGAAAAAGTTTTAGAAAGTTATTTGAAAACACTCAAGCTTCCTGGACTCTCTTTTGTTTTTGAGACAAAAAGTTTAGATGAAAGTGGTGCAGACATTTTAGATGTGATGCTTGGTGGTTCACATGCAACAACATTGAGTGGGGGAGAGTTCAATCGTGTGCGTTTGGCACTTATGGCATCGACCATTCAAAAGCAAGACGGGCAAGGTGTACTTATTTTAGATGAGATAGATGCCAATGTCAGTGGAGATGAATCTATTGCTATCGCACAGATGATTACCAAACTTTCAGAGGCATATCAAATCTTTGCTATTTCACATCAGCCACATCTTTCTGCTTTTGCCAATCAACATATATTGGTAACAAAAGAAAAAAATAAAAGTAAAGTGATAGAACTTAGTGATGAGGGTAGGGTACATGAAATATCTCGTATTATTGCAGGAGAGAATCCTACTGAAGAAGCCATTGAATTTGCAAAAAAACTAAGGGCTTAGCTGTATTGAATTTTAAGCTCTTGTGTATACTGCTTAAGATGCTCAAAGTATGCTTTTGCAATGTCAATATCTGTACCTTTTTTAAGATAGGTATTGAAGGCAACTAAAAGATCTGCAACACCTCCTGTGCCTATATTCGTGGCAGACCCTTTAATACTGTGTGTAAGACGTTCCATTTGATGAAAATCTGCTAGATACAGCATCTTGTGAATGAGAGGAATTTGCATTTCAAGTTGAGGAATGAGTTCTTGAACAAATACTTTAGCCTCGTCATTTGAAAGTTCCATTTCTATTAGTCTTTGGTGTGTAAATTGTGGATAATTTGCTTCTGGCAATGCATGTGAAGTCAGTGGTTTTTTTGGGGTTGATTTTATAGTTGTAGCGGATGCACTAGTAATATCTTGAGTTTTTTTTACTTTGGGTGCATGTTTTGAACGTTTTTTGTCTCTTTGTGCTTGATATTTTTTTTCATTAGTATATTCACGAAATATAATGAATAACAAAAGTATGATAAAAATTGACAAGCCAAAACTTAGCATAGACTCCCCTCTATTGTATTAAATATATTTATACAATAACTTATTTCACTTTATAGTATGATATTGTTGATATGAAAATGATATTAATTTTGCTATAATCATACAAAAATATG
>CAZQOC010000207.1:0-3204 GCA_964594745.1 uncultured Sulfurovum sp. | reverse complement strand
TCACCCAAATATTATCGTTCTCTGTGTATCTCTTATCCCCGACCTGAAGATGAAGCCAGAGCAGCAGCCAAAGGAGTAAACCCTGGTGGTGACATTACCATCCATGCCCAGCCTACATGGAATGCAGATGGAAAAGGAGACAGTTATACGCTTGCCCATAACTGGACACAAGGGTGTGTAGCGGTGACAAATGCTGCTATGAAAGAGTTATGGTATGCAGTACGAGAAGGTGTACCTATTACGATACGATAAAGGATGATGATGGCATATACACAAAAACAGATAGATAAATTTAACCGTCAGAAGTATATTACTGAACTAGAGAAAATTTCTAAAAATATTTTTCGAATGTTACGTGATAAGCATGTAAGCTCTAAAGATTTTGTGCTAAAATTTGAACAGCTTAAAAAGCGTTTTGATGAACGAGCAGAAATTCATTTAGATTCAGAATATCATCAGCAACTCAAAGAGTATATCGTACGCCTGTATCATGCCACGTGTACAGATGAGAACTTTACTGATCAAACGCTTGATGACATACGTGAGGCAGAAATGAGTAATTTGAACCGTTTACAAAAGCTTAAAAATGGGACATCTTATAAAAAAGATAAACACAAAGCAAAACGACAGAATGAAGAGTGGGGATAAGCGCTTTGATTTATGAATCATTTAATAAAACGAGGAGAAAATATGAATGTTAAAATAGGACTTTTAGGTGCAGCGGTTGCCCTTATCATCAATGGATGTAGCAACAATGCACCCGTGGCATATGGAAAAGTAGATAAAACACCGTATGCTACTGCAGAATGTTTGAAAGAATTGTCAAGAGGTGCTGAAATTATTCCTAGTAAAAAAATAGATAAAATTGTTGTGTATAAAGGGAAAAGAAAACTTTATACCTACCGCAATGGTAAAGTTGTCAATGAATTTCGTATATCTCTAGGTAAAAATGGCGATAAAGGAAATAAAATCAGTGCAGGGGACTATAGAACACCAGAAGGGTCGTATACTATCGTACGAAAAAAATGTGATAATAGACTCTATAAATCATTGATGATTTCTTACCCAAATGAAGCAGATAAAGCTAGAGCTAGAGCACATGGTGCAAACCCTGGTGGATATATTACTATTCATGGTCAACCAAAATGGAACGCGGATGGTCATGGCGATAACTATACTCTATCACGTGATTGGACAGAGGGATGTATGGCAGTGCCAAATAGGGCGATGGATACTCTATGGACGGCAGTAGAAAATGGGGTACCTATAACAATTCACTCATAAGTTATGACAAATACATGTACTTTTAGCTATTTTTGATAAAGGTTATATTATCATATTGAATAATATTGGACATTGAAGGAGAAATAATGGAAAAATTAGTAATTATGTTATGGCTATTTTTATCTACAGCACTGCTGATGGCGGGAGGAAATGTAAATCCAAATTTGTCTGGCGTTGCAGAGATACCAAATAGAATATGTAAAGCAAATAAAATTTATATAGAAAAAGATGCACTGCTTATGTGGCAAGATCAAGCATACGTAGATGCAGAAGATGGAGCATTTAAACGGAATCATTCGGTAGCCAAAGCAGGGACATGGAATCATGCGATGAATTATTGTCGTAGTCTCAATTATGCAGGGTACTCTGATTGGAGACTGCCTACTTCTGATGAGTTAGTCCATGTACATAGACATGAAGGACAAGTATTTACATACTATAGAGATAATGATTTTTGGTCATCTACGCCTACAACAGATGTAAGATACTATGTGGTTTTCCCTGCAGATGCTTACCAGTATAAAAGATATAAGAAAGAGTCTAACTATATTCGATGTGTAAGATGTATCAGCGAAAGAGAACGTAAAGATATTTCCCGTGGAAAAACAAAACCACTTTTTCGTAGTAGATAGGATTTTTTTAGAGGATCTTAATTTCCTCTTTTAAAATAATTTCAAATTTGTTAAATATCTTTTCTTTTGCCAAGTCAATCAGATACTTGGCATCTTCAAAAGTACCTCCACCTAAATTCACTAAAAAATTTGCATGGACATCGCTCCATTGCATATCACCTTTTCTCATTCCTTTGAGTCCCACTGCTTCTATGAGTCTGCCCGCATAATCTCCATCAGGGTTTTTAAATGCAGAACCAGCACTTGGGTCATGGGGTTGGTTAGAGCGTAAATTTAGTAAAGTATCAAGTAGTTCTTGCGAAAAACCTGCTTTGGTGTCAAATCTAGCAGCAGTCGCAATGCCACCAAGTTTGGCAAAGCGGTAACCATGTTCGATATCTTCTTTTAAAATCCATTTCCCATCTATCTCTATACTATGTAAGATATTGAAGATTTCATACTCTTTTACGCCTGCATTCATAGCGAGCATACCCCCAAGCGTACCTGGAAGTTTAGAGCAAAACTCAAAACCTGCGATGTTATACTTCTTCGCATAAGAGACAATGCGACCTGTGGGCATGGCTGCACCAATTTCCAAGAAACCATCTTTTTTTTCGATAGTTGCAAAATCTTTACTAAGCATCATGAGAGCAGGAGGGGAGGGAGAGACAAGTAGATTATTTGCTCCACCAATGAGGTATCTACCAGCAGGAATGACATCATCTTTTTCTATCATCAGCACTTCGGTGGGTTGTCCTACTTTAATGCTGGAGTATTTGGAGAAGTCAATGGTTTTTAAAAACATTTAAGAATTCCGTAACGCTTCATACTCTCTAGGGATGAGGTAGTCTGAAGTCTTTATAGGTGACCCCCACATACCATGTTCAAAACCAATTTGATAGAGTGTGTCCAGTGCTTTGAGTTGTAGTTCACTGAGTTCTACCGATGCATCTGAAGCATACATATCTAAGTACTTGGTAAGCATTTCATCGGAGATGCGTACAAGGTTTTCCTTTTCAAGTTTGGCACAGAGCTCTTCTTTTTTCTCATTGGCAACTTTGACGCCATCGATGAGAATGTTTTCTATCTCTATGGCACGGTTGAGTGGCAGGCTTCTGCGTATCGCCATACCACCAAGGGGAAGAGGCAATCCCTCTCCGGCAAGTTCAACCCAGATGTCCCATACCTCCTTCTCTACTTCTAAACTTTCATCAAAGTCGAGTATAGACTCATGTATGAGTACCCCAGCATCTACCTTGCCTGTGACTACGGCATCTTCTATCTCAAGAAAGTCCATATAGACTGGACG
>CAZQOC010000206.1:0-3210 GCA_964594745.1 uncultured Sulfurovum sp. | reverse complement strand
ATTGCCCAGTCCGACATGCACATAGCCCCGACTACTCCAGTCGAAACCAAGTCACTCCCATTTTTGTAATGTTTGGAAAGTTGTGGATTTTAGCACTTTTGGGTTATTTTGTCAATAGGCTAGCTCCTAAGGCATTTCACGCTAAAATTTCTTAATTTAGATAGGAAGATGTATGGTATTAAAGTTCAGATATATACTATTTTTTTTATTGTTCAGTTTTACACTTCATGCAGCTCAAGTTAGGGTAGCAGTGGCGGCTAATGTCAGCTATGCAATGGAAGATTTAACTAAGGCATTTCACAAAACACATCCAGACATCAAAATAGAGGTGATACTTGGAAGTTCTGGTAAACTTACCGCACAAATTTTGCATGGTGCACCTTATGATGTTTTTCTCTCTGCAGATATGAAGTTTCCTGAGAAATTATATGCGCAAAAAAGAGCCATAACTAAACCTGTTGTATATGCACAGGGTACTTTAGCGGTATTGTCACAAAAAAAGCGTCATTTTGATGCAGGGATTTTTGCTCTAACTGATCAGGATATTCAAAAAATTGCTATTGCAAATCCTAAAACAGCACCTTATGGCATAGCAGCACAAGAAGCACTGATAGATGCTAAACTCTATGAGAAACTAAAAGATAAATTTGTTTATGGTGAATCCATTTCTCAAACCCTTTCTTACGCAACTACAGCAGCAGACATAGGTATCGTTGCGACATCGGCACTTTATGCCCCATCTATGGCACACTATAAAAAAGGCATCCATTGGATTGAGGTGGATAAGGCACTTTACACACCTATCAATCAAGGTATTGTGATGCTTAAAGATGCAAAAGAGAATGCTCAAGCGAAACTTTTTTATGATTTTATGTTAAGCCATGAAGCAAAAATGATATTGAAACAGTTTGGTTACAAGATATAGTGATGGATTTTACTCCTTTTATACTCTCTTTTAGGCTAGCAGGTATCACTACAATGATTTTATTTGTCATTGCATTACCTTTGGCTTGGTGGTTATCGCAAACTACGTCCAAAACGAAACCTTTTTTAGAAGCCTTGACTGCCTTACCGATTGTATTGCCTCCTTCTGTGCTTGGGTTTTACTTACTTGTGGCACTCTCTCCTCATTCGACTTTGGGTACTTTAGTGGAAAATATTTTTGGTGTAAAACTGGTTTTTTCTTTTACAGGGCTTGTAGTCGCGTCATGCTTTTACTCTTTACCTTTTATGGTGCAACCCTTACAAAGTGGGTTTGAAGGACTCAACAAACATATGATAGAAGCCTCTTACCTTGCAGGAAAAAGTAAGTTTCAAACAGTATTGAAAGTCGCATTGCCAAACATCAAGCCTTCACTTATGACGGCGCTTATCATTACTTTTGCACACACAGTAGGTGAATTTGGTGTGGTGTTGATGGTAGGAGGGAGTATCCCCGGTGAGACCAAAGTGGCTTCTGTTTCCATCTATGAGATGGTTGAGATTATGGACTATGCACAGGCACATATCTATGCGGCTATTATGGTGCTTATGAGTTTTGTTGTTTTACTTTCCGTGTACCTGTTCAATCATAAACAAAAGACAAAAATAGGTTTACTCTAATGTTAAAACTTGATATAAAAAAACAACTTTATGGTGCAGGTGGTCATATGGATTTGGCTGTGAATCTGTGCATTGAAAAAGGTGAATTTGTGGCACTCATGGGGCAAAGTGGCTCAGGTAAAACAACTTTACTTGGGTCTTGGCAGGATTAGAAACCACGCAAGGTTATATAGTTGTAGAGGGTAAGTCTTGGCATGATGTATCGCCGCAACAAAGAGAGATTGGGTTTGTATTTCAAGATTATGCTTTATTTGAAAATATGACCGTGGAAGAAAACTTGCTCTTTGTTGATGATGATGTCAAATTGGCAACAAAACTTTTAGAAATGACAGAACTTACAGCTCTGAAAAAAAGAAATGTCCAAATATTAAGTGGTGGACAAAAACAAAGAGTAAGCTTGTGTAGAGCTATGATGAAAAAACCAAAAATTTTACTGCTGGATGAACCTCTCTCAGCGTTAGATGTACAAATGCGAAGTAAACTACAGCAAGAGATAAAACAACTTCACAAGAGCTTCGAAATAACCACCATTATAGTAAGTCACGAACTTAGAGAAGTCTATGCTTTAGCAGATAGGGTTTTAGTCTTAGAACAGGGGAAAATCATCCAAGATGGCAATCTAGATAAAGTGTTGGGAAGTAAGAAAAATGGACACTATGTAGAAGTTTTAAAGATTCAAAATCATAAAGCCACAGTGTACATAGCTGGAGAATTTTTAGAAGTTGATGTGCAAGAAAATGTGCAAGTAGGAGAGCGTATTGAGGTGGTTTTAAATCCTCAAACTCTCCACTAATTTTGCAGCTGATCCTGCTTTGTCATTGTGAGGTTGGTAGAGATAGTTATGTACTTTTTCAGGAATATGTGCAGGAGTATCTAAAGATTCAAACTCTTCTTTGGCAGACTGCTTGGCTTTAAAGAGAGCCATTTGTACACGGCTGTAGAAGTTGGCTGCCCCTTCGCCTGAAGTTTCAATGGCTAAAAAATTGGCTGAAGGAAAACGGCTGGTGACGAGTGACTGCACACCATCGCTCACTGCTGAACTAGGCATACATCCAAAAGGTTTGACCGAGATAGTCAGATGTGAAAGATTGTCTTTGACAGACTCGATGAGGTGCGCTACTTCCAAGTGTCCTTCTCCTCCTTCACAGTCAAGGGTATAATACTTCTCACTGAGTGCTGCCAGTTTCTCCATATTTGGGATTTCGTAGTCATGCAGACCTATGGCTTTGGCATAAATGTTAAAGTGCGTTTTGACAGCCGCTTTGGCAAGTTTTATCATGAGTCGGCTTTTGACATTGGAAAAGTCTATTTTTTTGTCACTCTCAAAGGCTAAATCCTCTTTTTTATGCAGTTTGCGCTCTGCCTCCCAAATGCTAAGCATGAGGCGGTTCATGACAGGTTGGGGGATACATTCTGCTCCTTCTGCTTCTAAAAATCTATGGAGGTTGTAGTTTCCATCTCCTTCTGTCATGGCTGCCCAAAATTCACCCATAACGAGTACTTTGGCTTTAGGCTGAAGTCTATTGAGTTTTACCTTTTGGAGTATGTGACGACACTTCCAAAGCGCTTTAGTGAGGTTGGTTTTTTCTTCAAAAGCTTTGGATATAA
>CAZQOC010000205.1:0-3211 GCA_964594745.1 uncultured Sulfurovum sp. | reverse complement strand
GATCAAATAGACCCCAACTTACTTTTGTCTGAACTGGAAAATGGAATATACGAACTTCCTAAAAAAACAAGAGATATTTACCTCTATTTACCTTATAGAATGTTGAGAATTTTTCCTACAGTAGCAGTCTTTGGAAATTTGGACTTAACCACAGGGAAAGAAAAGCGCAAAATGGCATTTTATCCAACGAGTGTGATGGGTAATAAAAATGGAATGATTCTACTCAGAAATGGTATTGTGTTTGATGCGAAGAAGGGAGAAATATCGATTGGGAAAGAGACAAAGAATGTAAAAAACTTTATCATTACACAAAATACAAAAAGTGGTAAAATAAACCTTCAATCTCAATTGTATCATATAGATGGTGAGTATGCTATTGTGTATATGAAAAGTTATGGGCAGTTTATAGTGATGGATGTGAATACATTTAACTCAACTTATGTGCAGATGTTTATTTTAGGAAAATATGATAAAAATTTATTTGAATTAGTCGTTTCATCACCCTATAGTAAAATTTACAAACTCAAAAAATAGATGTTAAGTACGCTAGACAAAATAGAAAAACGATTGTTTGATATTATTTTTTCAATAGTAGGAATAGGTGTGAGTTGGTGGATAATGATTCTAGCATGGATAGTAGCCACAGTAGAGACAAAAAGTAATGGATTGTTTGTGCAAGAACGTATAGGTAGGGATGCAAAAAAATTTCATGTATTCAAAATAAAAACTATGAAAAAAGTAGATAATATTCAGACACACGTGACAACTAAAAATGATAGTCGCATTACTAAAAGTGGTGCTTTTTTTCGTTCTACCAAAATAGATGAGCTGCCTCAACTTTTTAATGTACTTTTTGGGACGATGAGTTTTGTGGGACCGCGCCCAGATGTAGCTGGATTTGCAGATGTACTAGAAGGTGACGATAGAATTATTTTAAGCGTACGACCTGGCATAACGGGTCCTGCATCATTAAAATACAAAGAGGAAGAAATAATATTGGCACAACAAGATAATCCAGAAGCATTTAATAGAGATGTTATTTGGAAAGATAAGGTACGTATCAATAAAAACTATGTGAAACACTGGTCACTAAAAAAAGATATAATGTACATTATTAAAACAATTACAGGGTAAAAAATATGGATAGAATGTTTCTCTCTCCCCCGCATATGAGTGGCAAGGAACAGCAATATATTGCTGAAGTATTTGAAAGTAATTACATTGCACCACTTGGAGCATTTGTAACCCGTTTTGAAGAGAGTATTACTTCATATACAGGGGCAAAGTATGCCCTGGCACTTTCTTCTGCCACGGCTGGATTACATTTAGCACTTAGGGTATTGGGTGTAGGTGAAGAAGATTATGTTTTGGCATCAAGTTTTACATTTATTGGTTCAGTTAATGCGATACTCTATCAACATGCAAAGCCTATATTTGTAGACTGTGATGAGAATTGGAATATATCACCTCAGTTACTCAAAAAAGCAATCTTGTCAGCACCTAAAAAACCAAAGGCGTTAATTATTACACATTTGTATGGACAGGTTTGTGCCTTGGATGAAATTGTTAACATCTGTAAAGAAGAAGGTATTTATCTTATTGAAGATGCAGCTGAATCATTAGGCGCAAGCTATCATGGTAAGCAGAGTGGTACCTTTGGAGATATGGGAGTGTACTCATTTAATGGTAATAAAATTTTAACTACTTCTGGTGGTGGTATGCTGGTGAGTGATAATGAAGAATGGATAGAAAAAGCAAAGTTCCTTTCTACGCAAGCCAAAGAAGATTTTTTACATTATGAACATAAAGAAGTAGGCTATAACTACAGGATGTCCAATGTACTCGCAGCTATTGGTGTAGCGCAGATGGAAGTGCTTCATCAAAGGGTAGACAGAAGAAGAGAGATTTTTGATTTGTATAAAGCAGAATTGTCAAGTATTGAAGAGATTACTTTTATGCCTGAAATATTTGAAAGCAGGGGGAATCGCTGGTTGACAACACTTTGTTTTGAAAAAACAAATCCTCAAGATATTATTGACGTGCTAGAGAAAGAAAACATAGAAAGTCGCCCTTTATGGAAACCTATGCATATGCAGCCATTGTTTAAAAGTGCTATGGTGTTAGAAGATGGTACAAGTCAGAGACTATTTGAAACAGGTATTTGTTTACCCAGTGGTTCAAGTATGCAGGATGCAGATGTTTTACGTGTTTGTCATATAGTAAAAGAGGCATTGTAGTGAAAAGACTATTGAGACCTACTGCATTCAAAAGAATGTTTTTCTTTATTATTATTGATATTCTTCTTTCTTTGGCAACATTTTATTTGGCTTATACCTTACGTTTTAATTTTCATATCCCAGGAGAATTTTTTCATATATTTTGGAAAGCATTTACCTTGCTTGTCCTTCTAAAAGTTTTTTTTCTATACCTTTTTAAAAATTATTTTATCGTATGGCGTTTTTTTGGTTTTATGGATGCAAAAAATATCATTAAAGCACATATTTTCACCTATGTGGTTTTTGCAATTATGTATCTGCTCTTTCGTGAGTATTTTATGCCATTTCCTCGTTCTGTCATTGCGATTGATTTCTTTTTATCTCTTATCTTTATAGGTGCTTTACGTATTAGTCGTAGGATGGCAAGGGAGAGTACAACAATAAGAAGAGAAAAACCAACACTGATTATAGGTGCTAACAGTAAAACGGGTACGATTATTCAAAGTGCATTAAATGGTGAAATAGACTATTACCCCACGGCTATTATCGCATATCGAAATAATGATGAAATAACAGATGCTTATATGCATAATATTAAGATTTATGACAATCGTCTGTTAGAGGAGATAATTACTGAAAAAGGTATCGTTGCTGCTATTGTGACAGAAAAGATCCCTGCAAGTGACCTTAAAATCATTGCAGATAGGTTAAGTCTATGTGGTATAAATGAAATAAAAAAAGTACGTATCTTGGGAGATAAAGATGAAAAGTTAGAAGATTTATCGATTGAAGATCTTTTAGCCCGTCATCCTAAAGACCTTGATTTGGAGACAATTGCCTCATTTATTAAGGGCAAAAGTGTACTTATCACAGGAGCTGGGGGAAGCATCGGTTCAGAGATTTCTAAACAGTGTCAGCAATTTGGAGCATCGACATTAACGTTAGTCGATCACAGTGAATACAATCTGTATCAGATAGGGGAGTTACTTCCCCAA
>CAZQOC010000204.1:0-3218 GCA_964594745.1 uncultured Sulfurovum sp. | reverse complement strand
GTAATTCTGAAGAAGCCAAAGATGCCATCTTGAAAGCTTTTGAGTGGGTAGGGATGAGTCATGATGGTGAGGTGGTCTATCAGTCAAAGCGTTTTGACCTTTACAAAAAATATATAGACCAGTTACTAGAAGAGGGTAAAGCCTATAAGTGTTATATGTCCAGAGAAGAGCTTGATGCTTTGCGTGAAGAGCAAATGGCAAAAAAAGAACGTACACGCTATGATGGACGCTACCGTGACTTTACAGGTACACCGCCTGAGGGTGTTGAACCAGTTATCCGTATCAAGGCGCCACAAGAGGGGCGTATCTCTTTTAAAGATGGTGTGAAAGGGGAGTTTTCTGTAGATGCAACAGAGGTAGATGACTTTGTCATCGCACGTGCGGACGGAAGTCCTACCTATAACTTTGTCGTTGCTGTAGATGATGCACTGATGGGACTGACCGATGTGATACGTGGGGATGATCACCTATACAATACCCCTAAGCAGATAGTGGTTTACAATGCATTAGGATTTAAATTGCCAAATTTCTATCATGTTGCGATGATCAATAATGAGCAAGGTAAAAAACTCTCTAAACGTGATGGGGCAACAGATGTAATGGAGTATAAATCTATGGGTTACTTACCTGAAGCATTACTTAATTTCCTCGTACGTTTGGGCTGGAGCCATGGGGATCAGGAGATATTTAGCATCGAAGAGATGATAACTCTTTTTGACCCAAATGACATCAACAAGTCATCCTCAAACTACAACCTAGACAAATTGCTTTGGCTCAATGCGCACTATATTAAAGAAGCATCCGATGAGAAGCTTATGGCACTATTGAAAGACTTTGGTGTTGACTTAGAGGGTAATGAAAAAGCCTCTATCATCCTTGCCGCTACCAAAGAGAGAGGAAAAACACTCGTAGAGTTGGCAGAACAGATTAAACTCCTTACAGTGGCACCAGAGAGTTACGATGAAAAATCCGCAAAAAAAGCCTTTAAAGGTGATGCCAAAGAGATACTGAGTACTTTTGCAGATATGCTAGCCCTCGCACAACCCACAACAAAAGAAGCTTATCATGCTGTGATGGAAAAAATTGTAGTAGAAAAAGAGATAGGCTTCGGGAAAATAGGTATGCCACTGCGTGTAAGCCTCATGGGAAGCATGACAGGTGCTGGCATGGATGAAGTCATGGCTATTTTGGGTACGGAGGAGACGATTGCTCGTATTGAGAAGGCTATTGCTACGATAGAGTAAAAAGTTAATACTTTTTACTCTCTTTTAAAAACAACTTCAAAGACCGCTTCGCTTTCCAATCCATCTCATAAAAAATATGCTCTAAATACCAAGAGAGTTGTTTCGGAGTAATTCCTCTTTTTTTTGCTTCACGTTTTAAAATGTACTGAGGTATTTTCACTTTGGACTTGGAAAAAGTATGAGCCAATTTTTCTACACTTTTGCCATGTTTGTTGTAACAGAGTCGGGCAAAGACAAACGGTAAGCCTGTTTTATCGTACCATGCGGTCGCTAAATCTATACCCTCTCCACCATCGAGATAATGCTTCAGTGCAGCATCACCGATGAGTACCTTGCCTTGTAACTCTAGTACACGGGCTAGTTTGTTAGAGGTAGCTGATGCTGGGTCTGTTTGATTGTCACCTTTAAGTAGGAGTACCGAGTAGACTTTTTTATGGGCTATGATGCCAAGGTCGGTGCATTTGTATCTGCATGATTCTACGGAAGAGATGAACCCTGCGTTAATAGCGCGACGTTTAAGCGCTTTGTTTATGGTGGAGGGGACAGCGCGGTTGTAGTGGAGTGACATACTTGCTGCATTGTTAGAGATGTAGCGTTTTAAGAAAACCTGAAAGGGCAAGAGGTTAAGATAACTAATAGACCCAAATAGCATACAACCCCTTTTTTAAGCATGATTATACCAAACAAGATTTATAATCGCGTTAACAGATAAGCGAGGAATTTCTCATGATAAAAGTAGAATTTTTAGGTCCCATAGGTAAAGAACCATTAGAGATGGAAGCTGAAACACTTGCAGATGTATCGGAAAAGTTGAAAGAAGATGCTGCACTGTCACAGTGGCTGGATAAGTGTGCCGTAGCACTTAATGACACGATGGTAAATGACCTGAATACGGCACTTAAAGATGGAGACAGAGTTTCCATACTCCCTCCAGTATGTGGGGGATAAGTCGTGGAACTTTATAGCGGTCCACTAGATACCAAAGAGATTTTTGGTAGATGGTTAGATGAACAGGCAGAGTCAAACTATGGTGCATATATCCCTTTTGTGGGGACGATACGCGCAGAAGATGACATAGAAGCCTTGAGCTTTGACATCTATGAACCAGTGCTTGAGGCATGGTTTGATGCCTGGCAGGAAAAGGCGAAAGCTTTGGGTGCGGTGGTAAAGATGGCACATGCAAAAGGGGATGTCCCTGTGCATACCTCTTCGTACATCTCAGCAGTTTTTTCACCTAAGCGCCGTGTGGCATTAGAGCTTATAGATGAATTTGTAGAAGACTTTAAGGCCAATGCACCCATCTGGAAATATGATGTGAAAAATGGTGAGCGTATATATGCTGCTGACAGAAGTACTGCCATGGATGGGGCTGGATTGCTTGCGTAGGGTGTTGTTGCCACCACACCACATAGGTAAATTTAATCAATAAAACTTTCGCCGTAAGGGTTAAGTGAAGGTGCGCTAGCAAACGCACTCTACATAAAGGAATTTCCAAAATGATACATTTTGATGAATCAATAGAGATGATAAAAAATCTTGAGATAAAGAACTATAAAACAAAAGAACTCTACATTGTAGATGCTTTGGGGTATGTACTGGCTGAAGATATTGTCGCAGACCATAACTCTCCTGAGTTTCCTACTTCTGCTATGGATGGGTATGCGATTATTCATGAAGATATGGCTTTGGGTACGTTGAGAGTAGGGAGCATTAACCCTGCGGGATCTGATCTGAAAGAGGAAGTCATAGGGGGTACATGTATTAAGACCTTTACGGGCTCACTCATGCCCCATGGTGCAGATACACTCATTCCCATAGAAAATGTAGAAGTGAGTGGTGAGGAGATCATCATCAAGCAAGAGGTGCCACAAGGATTTTCTGTGCGTGCGCCAGGGGAGAACTATGCCAAAGGGCAGCTTCTCATCCCTAAAGGTACCAAGATAGACTTTCCTCAAATAGGCGTTATGGCATCTT
>CAZQOC010000203.1:0-3233 GCA_964594745.1 uncultured Sulfurovum sp. | reverse complement strand
TGTTTTTGCGACTTCATCGTAAATAGCATCAATAGACATGTGCCCACTTTTTTCAATACTTTCTAAAATATGCATACGTTGAAATGTTGCTTTAAGCCCATTTTCCTTAAGCAGTATTGCATAATCTGTCATTTTTATCCTTTCTATTACACAGAAATTGATAGGTTAGCTCCGCACCCACTTTAAAAGGGAAGAAGAATGGAGTACGAAGCTAACCTAACAATTTAAATACTCCTCCAAGCGTGTAGCTTGAAGAGAGTCAATGGGTATTATAGTTCTTCTGCGTGTTTACCAAGGTATTCAGCTACACCTTCTGTGTCTGCTTTCATACCTTCATCACCTTTTGTCCAACCAGCAGGACATACTTCACCATGCTCGTTAGTAAATAGCATTGTATCTACCATTCTAATCATTTCATCAATGTTTCTCCCTAATGGAAGGTCATTGATAACTGCGTGTCTTACAGTACCATCAGCATCAATAAGGAATGAACCTCTTAACGCTACAGACTCACCAAAAAGAACATCATAGTCTCTTGAGATTTGTTTGCTAAGGTCAGCAACCAATGGGAATTTTACTCTACCAATACCACCATTTTCTACTGGTGTTTCTCTCCATGCAAAGTGTGAGAATTGACTATCTACAGATACACCGATAACATTAATTCCTCTTGAGGTAAAGTCTTCAATTCTATGAGAAAATGCAATGATTTCTGATGGACATACAAATGTAAAGTCAAGTGGATAGAAGAAAAGTACAGCACCTTTTTCGCCAAGGTTTTCCATAAGATTAAAATCTTCTACAATCTGACCGTCTGCCAATACAGCTGTCGCTGTAAAATCTGGAGCTTTTTTAGTTACTAACATGAGTTATTCCTTTTAAATGATAATTATTATTTACAAGTAAATTTTATCATAATAAGTTTAAAGGGAGATAAAATTACAAAAGTTTAAACCATCTTAATCATCATCGAAATCAATTTCATCATAATCTTCACATGATTCACCATGATTTGTAAACAGGCTCATAAAAATGAAAAAAGAGACAATAAATAAAAAAATAATAGTAATTTTTAAATATATTTCAAATAGAGATACAGGCATTTTATAAAAATATACAAATTTAAATAGCAACATCACAACAGCCATAAAAAATATATTTTTGGAAAGTGTATATTTGAATTGTTTTTTATCTTTCTCATCTTTAATTTTTTTATTATATTGCTCTAATGTCTGTTTCATATCACTTTTTATTTTATTATTCATAAACACTATACCTTCACTAAAACGGCAACAATCCAAACTTCTTAATAAACTTCTCATCCATGTCTATCAAGCCTTTTTTCTGCAGGTCATCTAGTACAGACTTAGTACAGAACGTATCTCCTGGCCATTTACGTTTGAAACCGTCTAGCTCACCTTTATTGGTAGCATCTATGGCTATGAAAGGAGTGAGTGCGACATCTCGTCCTGCATCCATGTTATTTACCACACGCCAGATGAGCATGTAAGGGTCTTTTAGGTCGTTATTGGCTTTGTCCACTACGATGAGTAGCTTGATGTGCTTTTTGAGTGGCTTTAACTTCTTGATTACTTTGAGTTGTGACTCTTCTTTGTTCACCGCTATGACACAGACAGGATTTTTTGTCTTTTTCATGTACTGTTTTAACCCAACTATATTTACATCTATAGTCTGCATCATCTCCAAGAGTGCTTTGTCAGTCAGTAATTCTTCTACACCCTTGGCTACTTCACCCTCTGTAGCATCCACACCCAGCTTTCCACCCACAAACTGTTCATTTGCAGAGTGGTCGAGGTGGTCTACTATCCCTTTGGTAATGAACACTCTCTCAGGGCTTAAACGATTAAGTATATGTGTCGCCAATGCTTCGCTCTCTTCAAGCTCTGGCGCATCTTCACCTACAAAGAGTGCATGTTTGACAAAAGACATCTGCCCTACACCCCAAAATGCATGCATAAACTGCATCGCATGCCCTTTGTAAAGTGTTTTCATCTTTGCCATTATGAGGTTATGAAAGACACCATTTTCAGGCATGTTGTAGTCTATGAGGTCAGGTGCCATAGGTTTGAGCATAGGTAAAAAGACACGTTCTGTAGCCCAGCCCATATACTTGTCCTCCAGTGGTGGTTTACCTACCACAGTGGCTGCAAAGACAGGGTTCTTTTTCATCGTGATAGTTTCTACGTCCATCACAGGGAAAGGCTCTTGAAGCGTGTAGTAACCCGTATGATCACCAAAAGGCCCTTCTATCTCCATGAGTTCAGGGTCTACAAATCCTTCAATGACGATATCTACATCTCGAGGAATGTAAATATCATTGGTCATAGACTTCACCAGTTGGGCATTTTTGTTACGGACAAACCCATAGAGTAGCATCTCAAACATCCCGTGAGGCATGGGTGCTTGACCACACCAAATGTAGAGAGGGTCACCACCTATCGCTACTGTGACAGGCATCTTTTTCCCTGCACGTTGATACTGGTCGAAAAAGTGTGATGCATCTTTGTGGATTTGCCAGTGCATACCTAGTCTATTTTTATCGTACTGCTGCAAACGGTACATACCAAGGTTTTGCATCTGTCCATCAAGACTTTGGGTATAGACCTGCCCCATGGTAATAAATGGTCCACCATCTTCTTCCCAAGTTTTGAGTATGGGCAACTTGTCTAAGTCTACTTCATCTTTAGGAATAATAACTTCTTGACACTCTCCCTTAAAGTTCAATCGCTTAGGAAAAACATTTTTAAGTGAAAAAAGCTTAGGTAGCATGGCTAGTTTGGCTTTAAGACCTTTAGGAGGTTTGAGTTTTAAAAGTTCTTCTATACCCTCAGCTACATCATCTGGATGTTTGCCAAATATTTTCTCTGTCAACGCTTTGTTTGCAAAAATATTCATAAGCACAGGCATATCATACTCTATGCCTTTAGCTTTGTTGATAGGCTTGGTAAACAGTATCGGGCGTGAGTCATCAGTTTTCACTTCTATATACGCCACATGAGGGATTTCAAGTTCTACATCCAGTGGTGTATGTATTACCTTTAAATCGCCATTTTCTTTTAGCCACTCTACTACGTCTTGCATCGTTACATTCCTTCAGACATTATAGAAAATATTATAGCTATAAAGTGATTTATAGTTGATGATTATGGTATCATATACCAAGACACCACTGATAAGGATAAAGATAGAAATGCGTACACTTTTCAAATATC
>CAZQOC010000202.1:0-3238 GCA_964594745.1 uncultured Sulfurovum sp. | reverse complement strand
TCAAGTAACACTATTTCTTTTCTCTCAATAAGTTGTGTCAATGTACGTTTAAAATTTTTCTTACTCATACTAAAGACTTTTTTAATTGCATCTGCATCACTTTTATAGGTAAAAGGTAATGTACCTCCTGCTTCTTTCAGCAGTTGCAGTATCGTTCCTTCTGATTCATCTATTTTGGCTTTTATGCCTATGGGTTGTAAAGATAAATCTAATTTAAAGTCTTTACGTACATTTTTCACATACACTTCTCGTTTATCCCCTATACGAAGGTCTTCAAATATCTCATTATTGAAGAGCATACCTTCATATTGGTTATCTGCCACTACTTTAAATCCTAGTGGTGTTTTTGCAAGGACAATGGCTTCAAGTATCTTATTTGGATGCAGCCTCTTCATGTCACGGTTAAAATATTTTCCTATCTTCTGTGTCGCATAGAGTCTACCTGTTTGCTCATCCAAGCAGACACGAAGTACATACTTCTTTCCGATGTTAAAATGCTCTTTTTGCTGAGAAAGTGGGACAAACAAGTCTTTAGGTAAACCCCAGTTTACAAAAGCTCCATATTGTTTGTAATCCACCACTGTAAAGTATCCATATTCCCCAAGTTTGGCATAAGGCATCTTTGTGGTTGCTACGGGTCTGTCTTCTGAGTCAGTATAGATAAAAACATCAATGAGTGAGCCCATCGGCATTTCATCTTCCATGACATATACATTGGGAAGGAGTACTTCACTTTCATCTTTTGCTTCTAAAAAGTACCCATAGTCTGTATCTCTCATCACTTCAAGAGTATTGATTTCACCTATATTTATCGTTAAATTTTTTGATTTTTCTGTTATTTGGGGCATGTGTTATTCCGTTTTAAAATAAATTTTTTGAGTATCATGTTATTCGCATGACTTTTTTGACATTATAACGTAATATTTTTGATATAATTTCCCAAACAATTCAAGGAAATTTTATGATACCCGATATTTTAACAAAAACATCTACCACAAAAAGTGGTAAAAGAGTTACCCATCTTGCATGGTGGGTCACACTTGTTCTCTCTATGGCTTTAGCCCTTGGTACATGGAATCCAACAGGACATCATTTTATCCATTACATCTCAAATGTAGATGATATATTCTCTGGGTTTAAACCATTTGGTATACTCATTATGATGGCACTTTGGTTGCTTGCTATTAAGTCTATTTTTCAAAGTCTTGGTTTTTTTGGTGCACTTATCGTGACCATCATCATCGGCGCATTTATCTGGGGTCTACAACAATATGGCATTGTCAATGTCACAGAGTTTGAACAAGCTGGTTGGGCATCTACTATTGGGGTAGGACTACTTATTTGGTTTGGTCTTAATGCCTCTATCATCTGGAAAAAACTTACGGGTGTCTATACTACAGATGCCACTTCGGAAGACTTATAACTAACTATATATGCGTAGACGATACAAAGCACTTTTAGCCATTACTTTACCTGTGGCTATCGTCTATGGACTCAAATATACCCATGCTGCCAGCTACGAATGGCTTATGGGGTATATGTTTGCTATAGCCCTTGTGTTTAAAGCCAGTATTCTTTCGCTCTGGTTTGCTTCTAAGCTCAAACTCATTGCATTTCTTAAAGGGCTTACGCTCTTTCAAGGTTTTTTGCTCCTGCTGAAACGATGGTTTTTAGACAATGTACTAACACAGTGGATTAAACACAATATTATTGACCATCTTCTCGAAGGGTTTGAAGATGTCAAAAACTACTATCTAAGACTGAACCTCAAAGCCAAACTCAAAAATATTATCAGCATTTTTTTAGGAGCCTTTGTGTTAGGGCTCATCGTTTATTGGTTAGGATATTTAGATAAATTACTCTTTTTTACACAAATCAAGATGTTAGCTTCTGCACTCTTTGAAGGCATACTTACCTTTGTAACTAAAATCACATCTTCTGTACTCTCCTGGTTTGCTGCTTCATGGTTAGCACCAATTTTGGAAGTCTTTGCACTCTCTTACCTGCTTACTCTACTAGAAAAACGGTTTGGAGCAAACAATCCACTGTCACGCTTTTTCAACTTCATTGGAGATAAGCTAAATCTTGGGCTTTACTACCTAGGTCTCATTAAAACAAAACACATTGACCCCATGGTTGAGTGTAAAGTTGTTAGCAATTCCAAAAAGGCTGGAGAGAAGCTTACAAGAATCATGAAAAATAAAAAGATACGTGAAGAGTACAAATATTTTGAGCGTTTTGAGAATATCATTATGAAAGGGCATATTGATGCGTATCATAGTTTCAGAGGTATGGATAAGATAAGTGATAAAAAAGAACTCTACAAGCGCATCAACCAAAAAACCAATGACAACATTGACATCGTAGGCTATGTCTCACGTAATCACTTAGGTGTTTTACTCGATGAAGAAGTAAAAGATACATTTTACCACGATATTTTTCTACTTGAAAGCTTTGCTTCACATCAAGAGTATGGGGTAAAAGTGTATGATGAGACAGAAGATTCTAAGCACATAGACCACACCGATTTCTGGGTATTAAACACCTCAAAATTTCCTGTTATCATAGGTTCAAAGAGTAACAACTTTGAAGAGGTATGTATCTTCCCCCATGGACTTAGGCTCATTAAAACAAAAGAGCCTTTTTCCTATAGTTCTGGTGATGTATATTGTGAATATGAAGGGGTAAGGGTTGCGGTTTCACCGATAGAGAGGATATAGTTTATTTCACTACACTCTCCAAATGCTTAGCAAAATCTTCAGGAGAAATAAACCCTGTCAAAGACTTCTCAGGTAAGTAATTGTTTGCTTTATCAAAGAAAATAATATTTGGTGTACCAAAGAGTTCAAACTTTTTGAGCAGTGCTTTATCATTGTCACTGTTTTTGGTCAAATCTATCTGAATAAATGTAAAGTTTTTTAACTGTTCTTTCACCTTTGGGTCAGGAAAAGTAATGTGTTCTAACTCTGCACAGGCGGTACAAGAGTCTTTTCCAAAGTCCACTACTACAGGTTTTTGTGAAGCTTTCACTTCCTTCATAAGTCGTTCTATGGAGTAGCCTAAGTGTCCAGACTTCTCAACTGCTGAAACCGCTGTAGTACTGCCTCTAGCAGATGTAAATTTATCAAATGGCGTAAGCATAGAAGTTGAACCAGAGAGTACTCCCATAAACAAAGCAATACCATAAAGTAATAATGCCATAGCAAGCAGCTTAAAAAGCTTCATTGCTCCCTCACCT
>CAZQOC010000201.1:0-3261 GCA_964594745.1 uncultured Sulfurovum sp. | reverse complement strand
AACCGTTCTTTTCGAAAAACCCTTTCTCTTTTGCTATGACGATAGGGGCACAGTCAGTCAGTGCGATAAACCCAATCTTAAGATCTTTTTTCTCTACCTCTGCCATCATTGCTGTGGTGACTAAACTCAGACCTAAACCAAGACTGAGTACCTTTTTTACCAAATGTTTTGCCATTTTGTATCCTTCATAAGTTATTTGTATGAGTATTATAAGATTAAAAAGTTCTTTATTTAGTCATATTATGATTAATTTTTAATCAATTTGTTATTCTTTATATGAACTTGTATATTTTATTGATATTTGATATAAGATTTATTTTAGTATATTGAAGAAGTTAGTACTTACAAATAAGAGATTTCGTACCTTAAGACAGGGAGCATACTATTGAAAATAGCATAAAGATATTAATCAAATTGTTTTTGTCGCTAAATGATTGTATTTGTAGTCAATACTTGAGATATTTATACAACTAAAACCAAATCAATTGAATAAGATTAAGTACAAGCATAGAGATAAATCCTATTTTGTAGACCATTTTTTCATTACGCTCTATAAATGATGTACTCTTATCAAAATACGGTTTTACATTCAAAGGATTGGTGACTTCATACTGCATCTCTGAGTAATTGTGATATCGCTTGTCTGTATCTGTTTCTAATGCGCGTAAGATTACGGACTCAAGCCATTTTGGTATTTTTGGGTTAAGTTTACTGGGCTCTTTTATCTTCTTTTCAAAATGTGGTGTTTGGAAAGGTTCTATCTCTCCAAAAGGATACTTTTGCGTCAGTGCTTCATAGAGTGTGACCCCTATGGCATAGATCTCTGTTTGTTCATTGACAGGTGACTGTTTGAAACGTTCTGGTGCCAGATAACTGGGTGTACCTGCGCGCGTAACATTGGAATATGCCTCAGTGATACTCCCAAAATCTACCATTTTAAACACAAGCTTCCCCTTACGCTCAGTCACGATGATATTTTCAGGCTTAATATCCCCATGTACTAAGTCAAGTCGTATAAGAAACTGTGACATTTTCAGCAAAAAAATGGAAAGTTCAACAGACATATCGACAGAAAGAGGTTTTTTCGCTGTAAATTCTTTAAGCGTCTTACCATCGACATAAGACATAATGTAGTAACGATGTGTACGATTTTTAGGCACAACAGCTTTAGGGAAAAAACCTGCTTTAAGACGCTTTGCCATCCATACTTCTTTGACAAAAAGATCTAGTATCACTTCATCATCTAAAGCTTCAGTTGGAACAAACTTGATGACATACCTTAAACCTCTTTTTTCACAAAGCCAGGTACGGTTATTTTGGATAAGTGGTTTAATGAGTCTATATCCATCAACAATCTCCCCTATTTTATAATTTTCCTGCACAATCAAATCTGACTGTTTAAACTTTAGTCTAGGGTCTAGTTCTTTGATTTCAAGTACTACGGCTGTGGTATCATCGGGTAAATGATCATCATGTTTCTTAGAGGCTTTTTTCACCAAAAAAGAGGCACCCATTTTCATACCATCTGCTATCTCATCGGGGGTTAGTTCATTATAAAGCCCATCAGAGCATAAAAGTATCTGGTCGCCTGAAAGTAAGTTATTTTCAAAATAATAGGGCGAAACATTCTCTTCCAGTCCCATAGCAGCAGTTAGTACATTTTCCATACCCTCCTCATCCATCGCATGGTCATGTGAGAGTTGTGTCAGTTGTTCATTGCCAAGTTCTCCATGACGCTGTAAGTATATACGGCTATCACCGACATTGGCACCATAAAGTCTGTCACCTTCTATCACCACAAGTGTCAATGTGGTTACCAGTTCTTCACGCGCATACTCTTCCATCGACTCTCGGTACAATACACGGTTAATGTTTTCTATAAAGTGTTTAATAGACTTTTCCATAGACCATGATTTGGGTCTGTTTTTAAGAGAATGTACTAAAAAATGACAAGTACGTTTGGCTGCCTCTGCGCCTTGCATCGCAGAGCCCACACCATCACATACCACAGCCACAGTGATGTTCTCCATCACTTTTATTTCAAAAAAATCATCGCCTTGTAACCGTGTACCTTTAGCAAGCGTAAGCCCTGATGTTTCGATGTTTTGTTTTGACATGGCGTTGCCTTTGATAATATTCTAAATTATATGATAGAGATTATGACATAATTTAAAATATTGGTGGGTGAATCCACCCTACGCGTTTTACTATGTAAGATTTACGTAGGGTGGATTGCCCATCGGAAATGCCCTTGGGGGTATACCCACCATTAAAATGATTATTAGATGATACCACCCGAATTCACACCCCATGTCGTTCTCCATCTGGTCTTCACCAGTGAGATACCCGCTATTGCCACTAAAACCACTGCTGCAAATATCATGAACCCTGTAGCATAACCATCAAAAGCACCTTTGGACCATCCAAGTGTTTTGATAAGCGCTGTACCACCAAGACCACCTGCTGCACCAATGATACCTGTCATGATACCAATATCTTTTCCGAATCTTTGTGGCACCAGTTGGAACACCGCACCATTAGCCATACCAAGGTTCGCCATGATGAGGAACAATACAATGATGGCTAACCAAAATGGTAGCGTCATCGTTGCATTGACTATTGCCAATGTAGAGACTACACCAAAGAAAATATAGAGTGATTTGATACCACCCATTTTATCAGCAATTGCTCCACCTACGGGTCTAAGTACAGCACCGGCAAAGATTGTTAAGGCTCCAAAATACCCAGCGATGACTTTGACATTTGGTTCGCTAAAGACATCTAAACCAAAGGCTGACATATCTGCCTGATAAGTGTTCATCAAATAAACCTTCATATAGCCTGCAAACCCTACAAAACCACCGAACGAAACGGCATAGAAGAGATTAAACCACCATGTATCTTTGTCTCTAAGTAACTTCAGGTAGTCAGAAACTTTTTTTGGTCTGGCTTTATAGACAGAGGCCGGCGCATTTTTAGCCAAGAAAGCATAAGCAATAAACACGCCTATCGCCATCACTGCACCCACTAAGAATACAGCTTCCCAACCCCACTTTTCAGCGATTTTAGGAGCGAAGAGAAAGTCAAGAACCACCCCGATGTTACCAGCACCTGCAATCCCAAGTACAACACCTTGTAATTTAGGTGGATACCACTGACCCGCTTGAGGCAGTGCCACAGCAAAAGATGCACCTGCAAATCCAAGCCCCAAAGCCACAAGAAGTAAAGCATTATAGGTAATTGCATCACCCATTAAATAGG
>CAZQOC010000200.1:0-3274 GCA_964594745.1 uncultured Sulfurovum sp. | reverse complement strand
AATATTTCTGAAGATAATGTAGAAGCACTTATCTCAGAAAACTTTGCATATTTGACAAAATCAAAAGCTTTAGGTTTTATTTCAATCCTTGAACGTGATTTTAATTTGGATTTGGCAAAGCTTAAAGAAAAAGCTTTAGAGTACTATGAAGCACATGATGTTTCTGATCAGAGTATCGCTATTGGGCTACCTGTCATAGAAGAAAAAAAAGGACGTTCTAAATGGGTTTTAGTGTTAATGCTAGGACTCTTAGCATATGCTTCATGGTATTTTGTGACACGGTTTGATAAAAGAACATTGAGCACTTTATTGCCTTTCTCTGAAGATACAGTTGAGACAGTGACACCTGCTGAAGTGAGAGAAAAGCAGAATGAAACAAATCAAGATGAAGCGTTGAGTATTAGTAATGCACTAACCCACACACAAACAGATGCCACAGGAGCACAAACCGATATTGTGGTAGCAAGCATAGAGCCTAATACATCTAAAGAAGTATCGCCTCAGAAAGAAACTGAGGTAGAAGCTCCTACGGAAGTTGAAACACAAGATATTGTTTCTGAAACTACGGTAGCAGAAACAGCTGTGGTGACAGAAACCCAAAATATTATGATAGTGCCAGAACACAAATTGTGGTTTGGGATGATTGATATGAATACTGAGAAAAGAGAGCATTTTTTGATTTCAAAAAAATTTGACATAGATGTAAAAGATAAAAGTTGGCTCATAGCCACAAGTTCTGCTCCCTTTTCTTTTGTAAACAAAGAAGAGACACAAGAGTTTAATGATGCAAAAGAGCATTATTTTAAAGTGAGCAAAGAAGGGATCGAACCTTTAAGTAGAAGAGAATATATCGCACAAGGTGGTTACAGAAAATGGTAAAAATGAAAAAAGTGAGTAAATAATGTTTGATGAAATTCAGTTTGAAAAAATAAATAGATTACCAAAATATATTTTTGCAGAAATCAATGATTTGAAAATGGCTGCACGTCGCAATGGGGAAGATATCATCGATTTCTCTATGGGTAACCCTGATGCAGCTACTCCACAACCTATTATTGATAAACTTTGTGAAACTGCGATGAAGCCTAAAACACATGGCTACTCTGCAAGTAAAGGGATATATAAACTGCGTCTTGCAATGAGCCGTTGGTACAAACGTAAATACAATGCAGATCTTGACCCAGATACTGAAGTCGTAGCAACCATGGGAAGTAAAGAAGGCTATGTCCATTTGGTACAAGCCATAGCAAACCCTGGGGATGTAGCCATAGTCCCTGATCCTACCTATCCTATTCATTCGCAAGCTTTTATACTTGCTGGCGCGAATGTAGAAAAGATGGAAGTTATTTTCAATGAAGAGACGTTTGAAGTAGATGAAGATAAATTTCTGGATGATGTCAAAGATGCTTTAGAAAACTCTATTCCTAAACCTAAGTTTTTAGTGGTTAATTTCCCACATAACCCTAGTACAGCTACTGTCACACCAGAATTTTATGAAAAACTTGTGGCACTTGCAAAAGAGCAGCGTTTTTACATCATTTCAGATATTGCCTATGCAGACATCACATTTGATGGCTATAAAACACCTTCTATCATGCAAGTAGCAGGAGCAAAAGATGTAGCCGTAGAGTCTTACACACTGTCTAAGTCATATAACATGGCAGGGTGGAGAGTAGGTTTCATCGTAGGGAATAAAAAACTCATTTCCGCATTACAAAGCATTAAATCTTGGCTTGATTATGGGATGTTTACGCCTATTCAGGTAGCTGCAACCGTGGCACTGGATGAGCATGGTTATGTACCAGATGAGCAAATCATTCCACGTTATCAAAAAAGACGTGACGTCATGATACAGGCATTTGGCAATTCAGGGTGGCCTTTGGCCAAACCTAATGCAAGTATGTTTATCTGGGCGAAAATACCAGAAATAGCACGTGATATGGGTTCATTAGAATTTTCTAAACAACTACTAGTGCAAGCTGGGGTGGCAGTGAGCCCAGGTATTGGGTTTGGTAAGTATGGTGATAGCTATGTACGTATCGCATTGATTGAAAATGAAAAACGTATTCGTCAAGCGGCAAAAAACATTAAGAAATTCTTGAAAGATTTAGAGGCACAAAAAAATGGTTAAAATTGGGATTTTAGGTGTTGGTACCGTGGGTACCAGTGTAGCAAATATACTTGAAGCCAATGCAGACATCATCGAAGCACGTGCAGGCAAGAAGATAGTTGCCAAGTCTGGTGTGGTGAAAAATCTTGCTAAAGACAGAGGCGTTTCCATCAAGCTTTCTGATAACCCACTAGATGTGGTAGATGACCCTGAGATAGACATTGTCGTAGAACTTATGGGTGGGGTAGAAGAACCGTATGCACTTGTTAAGAGAGCACTTGAAAACGGTAAAGCGGTAGTGACAGCAAACAAGGCACTTTTAGCGTATCATCGCTATGAACTCCAAGAGATAGCTGGAGATATTCCGCTCATGTATGAGGCAAGTACGGCTGGAGGCATTCCTATCATCGGTGCTTTGCGTACAGGACTTTCTGCAAACCATATAGAGTCCATTCAGGGTATCATGAATGGTACGTGTAACTATATGCTTACAAACATGATAAACAATGGTGCACAGTATGAAGAGATACTCAAAGAGTCTCAAGAACTAGGGTACGCAGAAGCAGATCCTACCTTTGATGTAGGCGGGTTTGATGCTTCACATAAGCTTCTTATCTTGGCAAGTATCGCTTATGGGATGGATGCAAAACCTGAAGATATTCTCATCGAGGGTATAGAAAATATTACCAGTACAGATGTCGATTTCGCTAAAGAGTTTGGCTATGAAATCAAATCTTTGGGTATCGCCAAAAAAGTAGGTAATGGTGTAGAACTTCGTGTACATGCTACCATGATACCAGCAGACAGCATGATCGCCAAAGTCGATGGTGTGATGAATGCGGTGACTGTTGTAGGTGACAGAGTAGGTGAGACGATGTACTATGGCCCAGGAGCAGGTGGAGATGCTACGGCTTCAGCAGTCATTTCTGACATTGTAGACATCGTACGTGGTAACCAAGGTCCTATGCTAGGCTACAAAAAAGGTCTAGAGTCAGGACTCAAGCTTCTACCAAAAGAAGACATCGTCACACAGTATTACCTCAGACTAGAAGTAGACGACCAAAGCGGTGTTCTTGCTACCATTACTTCAGAACTTGGAAAGTTCGGCATCTCCATAGAGTCCATGCTACAAAAACCATCTAGCACCCAAGAGCGAGCAAAACT
>CAZQOC010000199.1:0-3275 GCA_964594745.1 uncultured Sulfurovum sp. | reverse complement strand
TTATAAAATTGATATATGTTTGATTAAAAAAAGTAAAATAGAGGAGTATCAACCATGCCCCCTTCTCCATCTTTTTCAACAAAAATGGAACGCACGTCTAAAGAGCGGGCAAGCTCATAACCTGCGAGTACACCACCAAGTGCAGGTGCGCATACGGTATCTACTTCTATCCCAGCTCCTCTTATCATTTGAGAAAGTGCATCTGTAAGCAAAGCAGCTTTTTTAGGATACTCAAGTACTTTTGCACTCTGAAGATAGCGACTGGAGTGGTTACCACTTGCTAACAAAAAGTGCCCATCAAGCAGTGCATTGGCGTCTTTATAAACTTGTTCTACATTCATGCTTATACCTTGAGGATGTCAGCTTCTTTTACTTTGAAAGCCTCATCTACTTTGGCAACATGTTCATCGGTAAGTTTTTGAATCTGATCTTGTGCTTTTTTAGATTCATCTTCACTGATTTCTTTCTCTTTTTCAAGTTTTTTGATTTTATCATTTCCATCTTTTCTGACATTTCTGATCGCAACTTTGGCATTTTCAACCATACCTTTTGCCTGCTTGACAATCTCTTGTCTTTGTTCGGATGTCATAGGCGGGAAAAAGAGTTTGATGAAGTCTCCATCATTGTTAGGATTCACACCAATATTGGCTTCTTGTATAGCTTTTTCTATGGCAGGTAGAAGCGTTTTTTCCCAAGGTGTAATACTGATTGTTGTTGCATCTGTAGCAATGACATTCCCAACTTGTGTGAGGGCTGTCATAGTTCCATAATAGTCTACTTTGATGTTGTCAACAATACCTGTTGTTACTTTTCCTGTTCTAAGTGTGGCGAAGTCTCTTTTAAGCGCTTCAATACTTTTATCCATATTTTCTGTAGTCTGGTTGAAAATTTCAGTTGTCATTACATATCCTTAGCTAGTGTATTAGGCAGATTTTACCCTTTTTTACCTTGCTATGTATTGAGTGTTTAAGTATGTGAAAAGTTTGACAAGAAGGTAACCTTCTTTGTCAAATGTTTATTTAGAGGTTGGAACAGATGGAGCAGAAGGTGCACTATTTTCTTGTGCAGGTACGGTATTATTGGTAGGTACAATACTATCTGTAACGGATGCAGAGTTTTGACTTGTATAAAAATATCCAAGTGCCAACGTGTTCACTATGAAAAGAAATGCAAGTGTAAATGTTGCTTTTGCAAGAAAGCCAGTTGGCCCTTTTGCTCCAAATACAGATTCATTACTTCCACTGTATGCGCCAAGACCAATGCTTGAACTTTTTTGGAGGAGCACTGCAATAGTAATTGCAATTGCAAGTGCGATTTGTACGATTAAAAGTGTTGATGTCATGGTTGCCTCTTTAATATGTTTGACTACCCCAATTAAAATTTGGGTATAATTTCGGCGATTATACCTAAAAAAGTTTGAAATAGTGATGAAGATGGAGGAATAGTGTTTATAGAAGAGTCTGAGGAAGCAAAAGCAATCAAAGAATTTTCACGTTTTGCACACGAATATAACGCTTATAATGTGATTCAAGCAGAAGTGGCAAAAAGGTTAGTCGGTAAGCTTCCGAAGAAACAATATAACTGCATTTTAGATATAGGAAGCGGTAGTGGAGAAATCTATAAAAATATATCTAAAAATAAAATAAATTTTGATAGATTTATCTCACTAGACTCTTCTGTAGAAATGTTAGGGTTGCATCCAGTATCTCCTAAGATTGAGAAAATTTCTGCTGATTTTAATAAATTTGAAACATTCAAACAGTTAGATGTTTCTATGGATGAAACTTTACTTCTTTCTTCCTCTGCTTTGCAATGGAGTAAAAATCTAGATTTTGTATTTGCACAACTTGCAAAAAAATCATACAATGCTTATTTTGCGATTTTCACAGCAAATACCTTCAAGACACTACATAAGACAGCACAGCTAAAATCACCCATTTATCCCCCAGAAGTTTTAAAAGAATCTCTAGAAAAATATTATAATGCAAATTTTGAACTTAAAGAGTATAGACTAGAGTTTGAATCGGTAAGAGAAATGTTTCATTATATTAAAAAAAGTGGTGTAAGTGGTGGAGAAAAAAAGTTGAGTTATAGAGAAATTAAAGAGCTTATGTGTAAATATCCGCTGGCATATTTAGAATTTGAAGTGTTATTTGTTGAAGCGATATCACTTACAAAATGTAAGTGATATGAAGATTTTAGTCGTCGCCACCAAAGATTCCAAGCATCTGAAGTAATGCTGTAAACATATTTAGAAAATCAATATAAAGTGAAACCGCTGCATCTACAGGTGAATCATACGCACCATTTGCAATATTTTGTGTGTCATAAATGGTAAAGAATGAAAATAGAAGCAAGATACCCGCAGTAATGATGACATGCATCATTGGACTTTGAAGTATAAACATATTGATAAGCGATGCAATAATCACTACAATCAGTGTGATAAATAGTGGTTTACCCCAGCTTGAGTAGTCTGTTTTAGAATTGATTGCAAATAGGCTAAGTGCACCAAAAAGCACAGCAGTCATTAAAAATGCATTACCAATCACCGCCCCATTACCTGCACCAATAAGGGAAGCCAAAAGAGGGACAAGTGAAATTCCCGTAACAAAAGTAAATACAAAAAGTGCTGCAAGATTAAGTCCTGGCTTGTTTCTTGTCATCCCTAGTCCTACAAAGAGCATAAAGAGTTCAAATCCAAAAATAAACCATCTATATTGCATAACAGTCTCTGCATAAGGCATTGTCACATATGCCCCTGCTGCTGCAGCTATCATACTTGCAGCAAGTAGTTGATACGTTTGCTTCATAAAACTAACTGAAGCACCTTCTTGAACATAACCAGCTTCTGCTGATGTATAATCTCTATCATATAAAGCCATAATAATCCTTTTTATTATTAATATACGAAAGTATAGTGGAGGCAGATTAATCTAAGGTTAATGATAAATTTTATTCATTGTTTCGCTGTTTTTGTAATCTTATATAGTCTTCTTGTGCTTTTTTAGCTTCTGTTTTATTATTCTGTATTTTTTCTTGAGCATCTACTTCTTTTGAAGTTGGTGCTTCAGGTGCTTGCATACAAGCAGTGATAATCAAGCTAAAGAGGAGTAGAAAAAGAATTTTCATTTGTATCCTTTATAAAATTATAAAACTATTATAGATTACTAGCCTTAAATAAAGAAATAAAGATATTTATAACTCTTCTTAATATCTTATATATAATGTAAGTAAAAAAAGAATTTCAAGAAATTTGCATAATTTCTTGAAAA
>CAZQOC010000198.1:0-3299 GCA_964594745.1 uncultured Sulfurovum sp. | reverse complement strand
ATAAAGGTAAAATAAAAGCTATTTTACAAGACATCAAAAAGAACAATACTGTCACTTCCTATTTTTGGTTACTTTTCTTTTCATTTGTCTATGGTATTTTACATGCTATTGGACCAGGTCACGGAAAGACTTTAGTCAGCAGCTATTTTTTAAGTGACAACCGTTCTGTGTTTAAAGCCTTTAATATCTCTTTACTCATTGGGGTTGTGCACACATTTAGTGCATTTTTTCTCACCGTATTTATCTATTTTCTTTTAGATTTTGTATTTAATAGTTTCATTACCAATGTTGAATATGTAGCCTCAAAAATCAGTGCCGTCGTTATCATACTCATTGCTTTATATCTTATCTATAAAAAATTCAAAGCAAGCAAACAGATAAAAACCATGAGCTTTACCTCTCACAATCCAAACCTCAGTACCTGTGGATGTCATGCCTGCCATACAAAAAGTGAAGATATTGGTGTCATATTGGCAGCGGGCATTGTCCCTTGTCCAGGTACGGTTACCATCTTTATATTTACATTTGGACTTGGCATCTATTATATTGGATTTTTAAGTGCCATATTTATGAGTCTAGGTATGAGTTTAATCATATTTATCACGGCATATTTAAGTATAAACATAAGAAAAAAGAGTTCAAGTAGTACAAGACTAATCAAGTTTTTAGAATATGGAAGTTTAGTGTTTATACTTTTATTAGGATTATTTTTACTGTTAGTATAATTGTATAGAGACTGCTCTTTTATTTATTATCAGACTTTGTTGTACATCACCATTTATAAAGAAGTCTATGTCTTTTTATTCAAGTGTTTTGTATTGTTTACCCATGATAAAACCCTCAATACTTTAATAATTGTACCAAATAGTACATAAATTTAAAATAACCCTTGACATTTCTGTACCACTTAGTCTATAATGCACACATGACAAATAAAATAACAACCCGTGGACGACCAAAAGCATTTGATGAACAAGAAGCACTCACTGTTGCTATGCACTACTTTTGGGAACATGGGTATGACAATACTTCTCTTGATAACTTACTGTTAGCCATGGGCATTAAAAAGAGTTCATTTTATGCAACATTCAAGAGTAAGGAAGAAGTATTCTCCCGTTGTTTGGTACTGTATAGAGAAGACTCATATAAGCAACTCCAGGCACTTAAAGCACAAGTAGGTCCAAAAGAGGCAATGCTCATGCTCACACATATCACCATAAAAGAGCTGGAAGAGACGGGCAATGTTAAGGGCTGTCTCCTCATCAACTCTGGCAAGGAGTGTTATAACCGATACACAGTGCTCAGTCAACAGATAAAAATAGAGTTTAATTTTGTGCAAGATCTATTTGTAGAGTTTGTGAAAGAAGCCCAAGAACTTGGAGAGATAAAGTCTAAAAAAGATGCCCATGTCATCTCTGGACGTTATATGAATACACTCAATGGTTTGGTAGTTACCATCCAAGCAGGTGCAACACAAGCACTTATAGATGATTTGGTAGAGAGTTTAAAAGAGATACTAGAGTAGTGGTTTTTCCCTTCACTACTCTAGTATCTTTTTTATTGATTATTTTTGTACTGATGAGTACATAATTTTAGAAATAACTAAGACGGGTAAGCGTGTTTTAGGTGTACATTTTTGTACCAATCAGTACATATACAAGGAAAATAAAATGAAACAATTTACAAAAGGAACATCTACACTCGCACTGGCTCTTAGCCTTACTCTTGGAGCTTCTGCTACTGAAACACCAAGTACAGAACTTGTCAAACCACTCATCAACTATACCTCTGTAGAACAAGCCAAAGATGATGTGAAGGCAGTCTATGATGAAATCAAGAGTGCCTTTGGCATCGTACCTGAACCCATCAAGGGGCTAAGTCTTAACCCTGCTATGCTTCGCAATACATGGGAAATGTACAAAATCATGGGAAGTAATAAAAATTTCTCACCCAAAACAACCACGATGATGCGTTACCTTGTAGCAGAGGCGAACCATTGTGAGTACTGTGTAGGATTTAACAAAGGAATGATGCTCAACATCTTTAAGATGAGCGAAGATGAGATCAATGCCCTTCAAAAAGACCCAAGTACAGCAAAGCTAGATGAAAAACAAAAAACAATGTTACTTTTCATGCTCAAGTCTACTTCTCATCCAACAGATGTAAACCAAGCAGACATAAATGCACTAAAAAAGCTAGGATGGTCAGAAAAAGACATCATGGAAGGTGTCAAACAAGCCACAGAAATGGTTGCCACATCATTGTTCATCGATACATTTAAGATACAATAAACCAAAAAGAAGGATGCCTCATGCAGTGGGTGTATACATTACAAATCAAACTACTTGCATTCTTCTACCCTGCAAAACTTTTTGAGAAAATCAATCAACTTGAATGGTATCAACAAACATTGCAATCATGGGTAGAAGAACAGCATATCACTCCCAATAGTAGCATGTTAGAAGTAGGCTGTGGCACAGGTGCATTGAGTCGGTATCTTTCAATGCATTATGCTCTCACAGCAGTTGATGCATCAAAGTCTATGGTAAAACATGCCAAAAAGCATACGAACCATGTAGATTTTATAGTCGCTGATGTTTATGCTTTACCCTTTCCTAGTGGACATTTTGACACAGTAGTCGCTTCTTCTTTACTCAATGTATTGGAGCATAAGAAAAAAGCACTTTTAGAGATAAAACGTGTCTGTAAACATGATGGAAAAGTGACATTTCTTGTACCTCTAAAAGGCTTTGACGATACTCATGCCACACAGCTCATTCAAACATTACAACTCACAGGTTTTTCTAAAGCAGCCCTATATGCTTGGCACACCATGGCAAAGAAGATGAGCATGGAAGAGATAGAAGACCTAGTCCAGACATATGGACTAAGCATGAAGGAAAAGAAAGAGTATTTAGAGGGGATGGTTATTTCTATTAGTATTTAACCCTTATTCCGCTATCAAATCAAGCGTATCATAAAACTCTTCTGGTTCCATATAACCATAAAACTGTTCATCTTTCATCTCTTTACCGTCACTGTCTATAAAGACAAATCCCGGAGGGCCAAAGATGCCGAACTTCTTTTTAAGCTCTAGCATCTGTCTTTGGGCTTTTTCATTCTCTTTTGGTGTCATATTTACACTCACAGCGATATATTTATCTTTGAGTATCTGTTTTACTTTAGGGTCTTTAAATGTCGTATCACGCAGATGTTTACATACTGGACAGGTATCAGTATGGAAAAAGAGTACCATTGTTTTACCCTCATCCATCGCCTGACGTCTTTTGATATCATAC
>CAZQOC010000197.1:0-3301 GCA_964594745.1 uncultured Sulfurovum sp. | reverse complement strand
TCTTGCAGGCACACCTTCACTTGCAATGTGTGGCTGAGAGAATTCCCCATCAATATTACCATCTTCTTCTATGCCCATATAAGCTAACACATCTTCTATCTCTTCAGCTTTCCACCCTTTCTCTTTCAGTGCGCTTTTGAGTGTTGTATAATCATAGATAAAATACCCTCCTTCTTCTCCATCAGAGTCAGCATCACTTGCACTTAGGTAAACATCCTCTTGCATATAATTTTTCTCCATCTGTGCGATGCTTTCCTCTACTATCTTTTTATAAAGCTTGTCTCCGCTCATCTCATACATTTTCGTATACACAGAAATCAGCTCGGCATTGGTATAGAGCATCTTTTCAAAATGTGGTATCTGCCAAGCTTCATCTGTGGTATATCGAAAGAAAGCCCCATGTATCTGATCATAGATGCCACCCTTTGCCATCTTTTTTAGTGTATGTTCTGCCATTTTGAATGCTTGTTGATTACCTGAGAGTCTATAAATGTCTAGCAAGAGAGCCAGCTTTGAAGCTTCAGGAAATTTTGGACGCGAGGCAAATCCTCCATTTTTTTTATCATACTCTTTTTCTATGTTGCTTAGCACCTGTTGAAGCATCTTTGTTTTTTCTTGTGTTGCTAATGTTTTTGCTTTGATATGCTTGTGATACTTCTGTATTTCATTTTTTAACATCTCAGGATGCTGTTGCCATGCGACAAAAAAGGACAACAGTCGCAATAACCCTTTGGAGCCATACCCTTCCTCTTTAGGGATATACGTTCCCATAAAAAAAACTTCTTTATCGGGTGCCATGAAAATACTCAAAGGCCATCCACCTCGCCTACCTTTTGCTGCCAAATACTGTTTTTGGTACTTTTTATCTATTTGAGGGTACTGCTCTCTGTCTACTTTAATGGAGACAAAATCATTATTCAGTAACTTTGCTACACTCACATCTGTAAAACTCTCTTCCTCCATCACATGACACCAATGACAGGTACTGTACCCAACAGAGAGAAAAATCAATTTATGCTCTTTTTTAGCTTTTTCAAATGCCTCGTATCCCCAGGGGTACCAGTTCACAGGATTGTGTGCATGTTGTTGCAGATAAGGAGAGTGTTCTTCTATGAGGGCATTTGTGTAGTTTGACTCTGCACATAAAAACAGTGAAATAAAAAACCATACAACTATTTTTTGCATATCAAACCTTTTGCTATAATTATCTCAATATACCATAAAGTAATACAGATGACCAAAAAAGAAAAAGAGCAAATCAAAGAAAAAATAGAAAATGATATTGTTCTACTCAAAGAGCAGATAGCAGAACTAGAAGAAAAAGTAAAACCCATATCTCCAGACTGTGGACTAGGAAGACTCACACGTCTAGAAGCCATGGGAGAACAACATGTAAACAACAAAGTCCTAGATGAAGCACGCATCAGACTCACTCGCTTAAACAATGCCCTTCAACGTATAGACAAACCGATGTTTGGCATCTGCATAGAGTGTGAGGAGAGCATAGATGTTGGACGAATGTCCATTCGTCCAGAAAGTGTACGGTGTGTGCAGTGCGCTGGAAACCTATAGGCTCTCTATATTTCCAACAACTTTCCCCACAATCGTCACTTCATCTGCTGCCACAGCTTGAGGTGGATACATACTGTTATCAGAAATAAGTTCTATCATCCCGTCTACACGTTGCTGAATACGCTTGATAAAAAGTCCTCCTGTCGTTGAAGCGATGAAAATACCATTTTTATTTATATCTGTTTGTGTCCTATCTACAAAGACAATGCTTCCATCTAAAAGTGTAGGCTCCATAGACTCACCATCTACATGGATGGCTTCTAGTTCTGTGTTACCCATGCCCACCATGTTGTGCATGATTTTTTCATCGATGCTGATGGTCTCGTAATTTTCATCAAACACTTCTGCGCCCCCACCAGCACTCGCACGGATGTCAGAGAAATAACGCACATGAAAAAACTTCTCTGTCTCTTCTTTGAGCATATCTACCGCTTGGTCAAAGAAGAGCCAGTTGACTGAAATCTTCTTCAATGCACAAAATTCCAATATCTCCGCATAAGGAATAGAGTTTCTTTTTTTCATAGAAGCAAAAGTACCCTGTGGTATACCCAGTGCTTCTGCTACATGCTTATCAAATACCTTTTTATTAATCGCACTTTCAGAAAGTACATCCTTAAGTTTATCTACTATGTCATTTAAATGCATCATTTGTTGTCCTTTAAAACATGTATATAGGTAATAATATACTAAGTTTTCTTAAAAATATGTCAATATGCAATATTTTTAAGTATTTTTTATATTTTTATGTACAATTTGACATATTTAAACTTAAAGGATTTAAAATGAGTTATTCACTAAATAAAGAGTTATTAAGTTATGCAATTAAAATGGGATGCAAAACAGCTGGAGAATTTGCGCTGTTTCTAAAAGCAAGAGAATCTATTTTGGCATTGTAGGGGCAAACCCATGTGTTTGCCCTTTGATAGGGGAACACACAGGTTCATCTCTACAATTAGCAAAAAAGTAATACACTCACCTCATCACCAGTCTCTTTAGAAGTATCATCTTCTGAAGTAACCAATAGGGCAACATCTCCCAGCATGTTAGTAAGTATGGCAGAAGAGCCTACTTTTTTGCCCTTAAAGTCAACATAGTATTCACCTTGCACTAGAGAGACATTACAGGCAGTAAACTCTGCTTTTTTAGCACGCTTGATAAAAGGTTCTTTGAGTTTGGCTTTGACCATGTGCATACTGCATTTACCCTGCTGAAGCTTTTCTATGAGTGGGACAAGATACAGTAGTGCCGTCACTGTAGAGGAATAAGCAAACCCTGGTAACCCTATGATGAACTTGTCATCTTTTCTGGCTACCATGATATGCTGTCCAGGTTTTACACGTACCCCTTTAAAGACCACATCACAGCCAAGCTCACGGATGACATCTTTTACAAAGTCAAAGTCACCCACGCTTACACCGCCAGTAGTCACTACAATGTCCGACTTCTCTAATGCTTCAGAGATTTCTCTTGTTATTGTTACCTTATCATCTTTGATGCACCCTAACTGCAAAGGATTTCCATCATACTTTTTGACGATCGCTTCTAATACATAATTGTTTGAAGATCGTATCTGTGCATCATTGGTCTGTTCTTGTCCAAGTTCAAGGAGTTCTGAACCTGTAGAGAGTATAGCCACTGTGGGTTTTTCATACACTAACACATTGGCAATGTTCAAAGATGCCATAACGCCTATTTGAGGAAAGTCTATCTTGGTACCTTTAGGGATGAG
>CAZQOC010000196.1:0-3303 GCA_964594745.1 uncultured Sulfurovum sp. | reverse complement strand
TGACTATGCTAAAAAACAGAAACCACACGGTAGTAGTTCTCATGGGTCTTACGCGTGTCAGTGAGATAGTCAAAAAAGCACAAGAAAATCACATAGACATACATAGCCCCTGTGCCATCGTTTCGAATGCAAGTAGGAAAAATCAAACAACATTCACTACAACATTAGAAAATCTAGAAGAAGTGGCAACTAAAGCCATGAGACCATCTATCCTGGTCTTTGGAGATGTGATAAATTATACCAATACACTTAAAGAGAGTCAAAAATGAATATACTAGAAAAAGCCCTAGAAGCCAGAAGTAAGAAAGTAAATAAAGTTGAGACAACCAAAGCACTCAAAATGCCTATGGATGTCTATGCTAAACTTGAAGAGATAGCAGCTGGGGGGTATGAGAACTTAGCCAAAGAAGATTCTGCCTACTTTCTCAAATGTTTTGGACTCTTTGACAAAGGTGAAGACTTTATGCTTCGTGTGCGTGTGCCAGCGGGACAACTTAGCTACGAACAAGCCAAGCGCATCGGGGAAGTAGCACAGAAATATGGAAACGACTATATTGACCTTACGACACGTATGCAGGTTGAACTTCGCTACTTACAGATAGCTGACATCGCCAAAGTTTTGGCAGAGCTTCGAGAGGTAGGCATTTCTACGTTTCAAACAGGTGTCGATAACTTACGTAACATCGTCACTGATCCACTTGATGGTATTGCTTATGATAACATCATAGAAACCATGCCAGTGATAGAAAAACTTCAAGCAGTGTTTTTAGAAAATCCTGAGTGGATTTCAGTGCTGCCGCGTAAATTTAACACAGGTATTTTAGGTTCGCTCTCCAACTCATGTAATATTTTTGGGCATGACTGTAACTTTGTCTTGGCACAAAAAGATGGACTCTTTGGATTTAACATCTATTTGGGTGCGCGTGTGGGCATGCAAGCCAAAGATGCAAATCTTTTTATCACAGTGGACGAAGCTCCGCATTTTTATAAAGCACTGCTTACACTTTTTAAAACCTATGGATACAGGGACAACCGTAACAAAAACCGTCTCGTTTTCCTCATCAACGACATTGGCATAGATGCACTCATTGATGCCATCAAAAAAGAGTCAGGACTTGAGTTTAAAACAGCAGGGACTACGATGGTACAGTCACAAAATATTGCGCTTGGTTCGAACAAAGTACTAGGACGCAATGGCAAGATGAACTACAAAATCATCGTGCCTTCAGGGATTTTCAGTGGTTCTGACATGATCTTAGCAGCCCAGACAGCAAAAACCTATGGTGATGGCAATATCAGACTCACGTGTGATCAAAATCTTTTCATCATCAATGTCCCTACTGACAACCTAGCTGATTTGGAAGCATCTGATGTTGTCTCAAACTATGCAAAATTTAACAACCTCTACTTTAACGACATGATAGCCTGTGCAGGCACAGCTACCTGTAGTTTTGGTGTCATACCCAACAAACCAGATGCCATAGAGATGGCACATTTCCTTAGCTCAGAAGTTGCCATAGAAAATGCCAATGTCCGTATGAACTGGTCAGCCTGTCCTAAAGGTTGTGGCGTGCATGGTGTTGCAGACATCGGCTTTGAAGGCTGTAGAGCCAAAGACTCTGAGGGCAATAAAGTAGACGGCGTGCACATCTTCTTAGGCGGGAAAATAACCCGTGAAGCCAAAGAGGCACATACGCTACATAAAGCACTGCCTGTCACTGAAGCAAGATATCATGTCAAATACCTTCTTCAAACCTATGCAGCATACAAGCTAAGAGGGGAAACCTATGAAGCCTTTGATGATAGATTTCTATCACGTAACTACAGTTTTCAAGCTTTGGCATTTTTCACCAAGATAAACTATATTCTCAATGAAAAATTAGATTTAGGTGTAAAACTGGAACTCGAAGCAGAACCTAAAAGTTCCAAGCGTGAAGAGTATGAGCTCTTTGGCTCTGGACTGAAACTCTTTACCTTGCTTACAGGTGAAAAACGTTTTGAAGGTGTGGATGGACTCTCTCCTCTTCTTCTCAAACCACGTTCAATCAAAAGAGATACCGTAAGCAAACTCAATCCAAAAGTACCTGCTAAACTCTCTGAGATTATTTATAACATGACCCATGAGAACAAAAAAGAGAGAGCTACAGTCTTTTCTGAATTGCTTGTAGCCTTGAAAGAAGTGTAATGGCTATAGAACCTCTAACAAAAGATACCCCGCTATCAGACTTCATCAACCACAAAACCAACACGGGTATGCAATGTGGAAACTACAGTATAGACCTGCCTGAACTTGGAGTTGACGAACAGTACCGTTTTCACTTTGATGCCACAGCCTGTGTAGGCTGTCACTGTTGTGAAGTGGCCTGTAACGAACAAAATGCCAACCCAGATGAGATTAAATGGCGTAGGGTTGGAGAAATGGAGATGGGAGAATTCCCCGATACACTCCAACTCTTTAACTCCATGAGCTGTAACCACTGTATAGAACCTGAATGTCTCATAGGCTGTCCTACAGAGTCGTATATCAAGTTTGACAATGGTATCGTCTGGCATGATGACCCTAGCTGTATCGGCTGTCAGTACTGTACATGGAACTGTCCGTATGAAGTACCTACCTTTAACAAAGAACGTGGCATCGTCACCAAGTGTCACATGTGTGCAGACAAACTCGAAGCGGGACAAACCCCTGCCTGTGTACAGGCCTGTCCGTCCAATGCCATAGAGATAGAGGTATTTAATGTACAACAGTGGCTTGACGAAGACATGGCAAAAGAGGGAGTAGCGCCTCATTTACCTAACATAGAGATCACTAAACCAACCACACGCTATACCCTACCTGAGCTAAAAGAGGGAGAAGAATTACGCATTGCGGATGAGCATTTACTCAAACCTGCACATCCTGAGCTACCTTTAGTGTTTATGACCGTACTTACACAAGTCAGTTTAGGCGCATTTTTAGCACTGTTTTTGGGTCAGTTGCTCTTTAGTTTAGGGTTTAATCTTCCTAAACCAAACTTAACCATGGCGATACTCGCCTTTTTACCTGCAGCCATTGGGTTACCTCTGTCTGCACTTCACTTAGGCAGACCAGGTATGGCGATAATGGCGATGAAAAACTGGCGCACTTCATGGCTCAGCCGTGAAGCCATAGCTTTAGGTGCTTTTACTGGTTTAGCTTCAGTGGTTGCAGGATTGTACTTTTTAGACATTCAAGGTTTTGGACTGCTACTACTTGAAGCGATTACCTTGGCTGTAGGACTCTACGGTATCTACGCACAGTCAATGATATACCGTATCAAAGCA
>CAZQOC010000195.1:0-3330 GCA_964594745.1 uncultured Sulfurovum sp. | reverse complement strand
TAAATGGATTATTTCGCAAAACGTATCATCCCTTGTCTTGATGTTAATGACGGACGTGTAGTGAAAGGTGTGAACTTTGTAGGACTACGTGATGCAGGTGATCCTGTCGAAGTTGCACGTCGTTATAATGAAGAAGGTGCAGATGAGATCACGTTTCTTGATATTGGTGCAAGCCATGAAGGGCGTGATACTATTGTAGATGTGGTAAAAAAAGTAGCACAGGAAGTGTTCATTCCTCTTACAGTAGGGGGAGGCATACGTGAACTTGCAGATATCTACAACCTTCTGAATGTAGGATGTGACAAAGTAAGTATCAACTCTGCTGCCATCAAACGACCGGCATTTATAGAAGAGGGTGCAAAACGTTTTGGCTCTCAGTGTATCGTTGTTGCCATTGATGCAAAACAAGTAGGTGAAAACCGATGGAATATTTTTACACACGGTGGAAGAAATGATTCTGGTATAGATGCTTTATCGTGGGCAAAAGAAGCCTATGACAGAGGAGCAGGTGAATTACTTGTCACCTCTATGGATGCAGATGGCACCAAAGCAGGCTTTGACAATACGCTCAATAAAAAGATATCTGAACTGGTTAATATCCCAGTCATCGCATCAGGTGGTGCAGGAACGATGAAGCATATAGAAGAGGCATTTACGCTTGGAAATGCAGATGCAGCATTGGCAGCTTCTATCTTTCACTTTAAAGAGATTGACATAGTTGAGTTAAAAGAGTATCTTCGTGCTCAAAATATCCCAGTAAGGATTTAAGAGGTTACTATGTTTATTTGTGCAGGAAAATCAGAACAATTTGACTTTGCAATACCTATAGGCATTGGCTTAATAGAAGTTGCAATGAATTTGACAAAGTTGTGCCTTTCTCAAAAACCAGAGTTTCTTTTTTTTGTAGGAACCGCAGGCAGTTATGGTGAAAAAAAACTTTTTGATATTGTAGAATCAAAAACTGCAACGAATATTGAAAATAGTTTTTTCATCTCTGGGGCATATACCCCACTTGATAATATGATTTCGACAGCAGAAGATGTTTCACGTGAAACAATAGTCAACTCATCCAATTATATTACCACAGATGAGAATGTGGCAAAATACTATTTGGGTAAAAACATTCAGTTAGAAAATATGGAGTATTTTGCAGTACTCAAAGTAGCTGAAGCTTTTGGGATTCCTGTTGCAGGTGTTTTTATCGTAACAAACTATTGTGATAAAAATGCCCATAGAGATTTTTTAAAAAATCATAAAGAGGCGATGGACAGATTGACTCAATATATAAAAGAGAAGCAATGAAAAAAATAATACAAGATTTAACAAAAGAAGAGTTGGCTAATGCTATCAAGCCGGCTTTTAGAGCAAAACAAATTTACCATTGGATTTATCATCAGTATGTTACTTCATTCGATGAGATGAAAAATCTTCCTAAAGATATGCGAGAGAGGTTAAATGAAGAGTATACTGTTGCTCCTCTCAAGCAGGTGATGGTACAAAATTCAAAAGATGGTAGCCGTAAATATCTGTACGAATTACATGATGGACATACCGTTGAAGCTGTGCTATTGTTGATGAGAGAAAAGGAGTATCATAAAGATGGCTCTGTGAAGCATCAGGAGCGCTATACAGTGTGTATCTCTTCTCAGGTAGGGTGTAAGGTAGGGTGTGCCTTTTGTTTGACAGCAAAGGGCGGTTTTATGCGTAACTTGACCGCAGGAGAGATAGTCGAACAGGTACGTCTCATAAAGAAAGATAATGACATCGCTGCCAACCGTCGTGTCAACCTAGTCTATATGGGAATGGGAGAACCTCTTGACAACCTTCCTGAAGTAGCAAAGTCGGTCAAGATTTTTGCAGAGGAAGAGGGGATGGCGATAGCCACACATAGACAAACCATCTCTACTTCAGGACTCTCTGCAAAGATAGAAAGACTAGGAAAAATGGAACTAGGGATTAACCTTGCCATTTCTCTTCATGCGGTTGACGATGAATTGAGACAAACATTGATGCCTATTAACAAAGCATACAATATCGCGTCCATCATCACTGCAGTGAAAAACTTTCCTGTCAACGATAGAAAGAGAGTGATGTTTGAATACCTTGTCATCAAAGATGTCAATGATGACATCTCAGCAGCAAAGAAACTACTCTCTTTGCTAGACGGTATCAAAGCAAAGGTCAATTTGATTTACTTTAATCCTTACGGCGGTACAGAATTTAAGCGTCCTACAGATGCAGATATGCACAAGTTTCAAGAGTACCTTACCTCACATGGATTGCACTGTACGATACGTGAGTCAAAAGGGTTAGATATATCTGCTGCCTGTGGGCAGCTGAGAGAACAAGAATTAGAAGGAGAAGTGTAATGGGTAGTGTTGATATTGCTTTATTGGGGATTATCGTTGTGGTTGCGGTTGTTGGTTTGGGATGGCTCATGAAGGAAATGAGGTCATAATCTTCTTCTATTGTTTCACGTGAAACCCGTTAAACAAACAACAACTGCTTGTTGTTTGTAGGGTTGAAACCGAAGCGGTGGAGCAAAGCGACCCGCGCAGGCTGGAGAAACCCGTTAAACAAACAACAACTGCTTGTTGTTTGTAGGGTGCGGTTGCCACCGCACCTTTGTAATATTGTCTTCTATATATTTTCCTTTTTATCCTAACTGTGGTGTTGTTATTCTCTGTTACTTTTTTCTTTTTTGTACTACGACAAAAAGGAAAAGAGTAACCAAAAAAGAAAAAAACGTAAGCGATTTAAAGTGCATAAAGAAAAGATTAGTGGCTCGTTTGAAGTTTAATAAATAAGTGTAGTATACAGGCGGCGATAGCCTAGTTATATTATAAAATCCCTGTCATCCCGAACACCCTTGAAAGCAAAGCGATTTGAGAGGGATGACACTTTTTTTGCTTCATTTTTTTCTAAAAAAAATGATGAGAGAACCAACGCGTCAGTTTGGAATAAATGCAAATTAAAATATCAATGATGAACTTATTCTTTTCTGCAAAGTAAGAAAAAAGATATGCCACAGTTTGAGTAGAAGGGAACATCAAATGTAACAAGATAGAAACAAGATTACCCCTTATTAAAAACCCTTTTCTCAGGAGAAACGATCAAAGATTTTAAGGCTACAAAATCTTCCTTGCTCTCGATATAAAATCGACTTCCATAAGTAAATTCAAGACTCTGTGCATGAAGCATCAGGCGCGGGGCACCATGTTGGATGAGTCTGTCATCTTCACTTTGTGTCATGTCCAAGTAGTCATCACTTGCAGCATAAGAAGCACCATAAATTGGGTCACCCAAGATAGGATGTTTCACGTGAAACAA
>CAZQOC010000194.1:0-3360 GCA_964594745.1 uncultured Sulfurovum sp. | reverse complement strand
TTTTCTTTTTTGGTTACTCTTTTCTATTTTGTCGCAGTACAAAAAAGAAAAAAGTAACAAAGAAAACAACGCCACAAATTTAAAAAGAGGAAATCCAAACAAAACAAAAATAACTAAAAAAGATATCTCAGTCTATCCAGGATGAAGTGACAATCTTCGGCTTATCATCATATATCTTAATCTTCTCTGCCCCCACACAACGTCCCTCATCATCAAGTTCAAAAACAACCATTTGAAAAATAGATTTACACGTATCAGGCACATCAAAATGCCCACCTAGTGCCGTTAAAAATCGTCTTATGGGAACATCTGCACCCATACCTATGACACCATCTCGACAACCTGTAAGTCCTACATCTGTCACATAACAACAGCCATCAACCACTTCCAAATCATCTGTTGCCACATGCGTATGGGTACCAAGTATGGCAGAAACATCTGTTTTTAGCATTTGACGTAATGCATTTTTTTCAGAGCTAGCTTCTGCATGTATATCTATAATGATATGTTTTATATTTTGAGATTTAAGTTTTTTTACCTCTTCAACTATCATAGTAAAAGGATTGTCTACCATCGGCATGGTATAGTGTCCCATAAGGTTGATGATGGCTATTTCATGTCCTAACAGTGTGGTGCGGTACAATCCTTCACCTGCTGTCTCTTTAGGATAATTGATGGGACGTATGAGAGGATATTTATCGAACATTTCGAGTATCTCTTTTTTATCAAAAGAGTGATTACCTCCGGTCATCATGTCTACACCATACCCGAGTAATTCTATACAGTTTTTTTCAGTCAGACCAAAACCATGAGAAGCATTTTCATAGTTGGCTATGGTAAAGTCGATAAAATGTTCTTGTTGAAGGCGTTTAAGATGGCGCTTTAGCATCAAGCGACCAGGCTTTCCTACAATATCACCTATAAACCCGATTTTTATCATTTTTCTCCTTAAAATAGAGCAAAGCTCTACTTTAATTCCTCTCACTAAAGCTTTGCCTATGGCAAGAAAACATTATTTAGCCTTCCCTGCAAATGGGAGCAGTGCAGAAGCCCAGGTAAGCCCTCCACCAAAGGTGTCAAGCAACATTAAATCACCACTTTGGAGTCTACCAGACTCCCAAATATCATTGATAGCCATAGGGATGGAAGCTGCAGATGTATTTCCATATTTACCTACAGTAAGCACCACCTGCTCCTCTTTCATCTTTAAAGCATCACCTACCGCTTTTATAATACGGTAGTTCGCCTGATGTGGAACAAAATGTGGTATATCATCTGCACTAATTTTATTTTTAGCCAATATCTCTTTGACATCTTTGGTGAGTGTTTTGACTGCAAGTTTAAAGGTTTCGTTTCCTTTCATTTGCACATACTGAAGTCCTTCGTCAATCACTTTTTGACTTACAGGATTAACTGTACCAGGTGCTGGTGTCACCAAGAAGTCAGCATATGATCCATCTGCACTTGCATGTACATCTACAAAAGCTTCTTCTTTTTTACTTGTAGCAGAAATAATAGCAGCTCCCGCACCATCACCAAAAAGAATACACGTACTTCTATCTGTATAATCTACAATCGAAGAGAACTTTTCTGCACCAACGATAAGCACATTTTTTTTCATACCAGACTCAACAAATGCCTTTGCCACCGTAAGTAAATAAACAAATCCACTGCACGCTGCAGAGATATCAAATGCCTGCACATTTTTGATGCCTAATTTATCAGAGATAATACAGGCAGTAGAGGGCATATTAAAATAATCAGGAGTCACAGTAGCACAAAGTACTAAATCAATAGCTTCTTTTTCTATGTCAGACCGTTCTATGGCAAGTGCAGCTGCTTTGGCTCCCATGTCACTTGTTACTTCATCATCTGCTGCTATATGACGTTCTTTAATGCCTGTACGTTTCAGTATCCACTCATCTGTGGTATCTACCATTTTTTCAAGATCAGCATTGCTTAAAATCTTCTCAGGTACATACGCACCTATAGATTTGAATGAAGCATAAATTTGTGACATAGTTATCCTTAACACATTATTGGATTTATTTTACCATAAGTTTAATGGGTAACTTCTAAAAAAGGAGAGAAAATGGGGGGGGGTAGCAAGTAAGAACTTGCCCCCTATAAGATATTCTGAATTATGCGTTTTTTTCTAAAATTGTTTCAATCGTTGTGTTGACATCTGACTCTACATAAGAGATAGCTTGGAAGACTGCATTTTTAATCGCTTTAGAGCTAGAGGCACCATGAGAAATAATGGCACACCCTTTTAGTCCAAGTAGTGGTGCCCCACCATACTCATCTTTGTCCACTTGCTTTTTCATGTTTCCAAAGACTTTCTTTTTCATCATAAGCGCACCTACTTTTGCAGGCAGTGACTTACGAATATACTGTTTCATCAAATCAAATATAGTCGATACTGCACCTTCAGCAGTTTTAAGCAGAATATTACCAGTAAAACCATCGCATACCACTACACTGACTTTACCGTTAAAAATATCTTTACCTTCAACATTACCGATAAAACCATCAAGTGCTTTGAGTAGCGGGAAAGTCGCCTTAGTCAGTTCATTTCCTTTAGAATCCTCACTACCATTAGCCAAAAGACCCACTTTGGGGTTTTTAATCTTCATAATCTTGGCTGCATAGGCTTCACCCATAGCGCCAAACTGAAAAAGGTTTTCAGGTTTACAGTCTGTGACTGAACCCACATCAAGTACTAAAGTCTTCTCTTTGGTAATACTAGGCATCAGTGTTGCCAGCGCTGGTTTTTTAATACCTGGAATTCTTCCCATACGAAGTGTAGCCGCTATCATAGTTGCACCAGAATGACCAGCAGAAAGTACCGCATCTGCCTTGCCCTCACGTACCAGTTCTACTGCCTTAAAGATAGACGAATCTTTACGCTTTAGTGCATCTGTAGCAGCATCTGCCATAGCAATCACATCAGAAGCTTCTTCAAACTCTACTTTGTTAATGTAATATTGTGGGAGGTATTCTAATATTTGTTCTTTATCACCTACAAGTATAGGTAAGAATTGTTGCTCATCAAGTGCTTGAATCACACCGTCTATAATAGGCTCAGGACCGAAGTCCCCACCCATAGCGTCAATTGCGATGCGTATCATCAATTACGCTTTAGTTGTTTTGTACTCACCAGTAGTCATATTCATGTGGTGAGGCATTCTCCATGTTCCATCTGCATCTTTTACAGGCATTGGTAATGTCAATTTGTAATGTGTTCTTCTTTTTGCTGATCTTGTGTGACTCACACGTCTCTTAGGTACTGCCATCTTATATCCTTATATTTAATATTAAAATTCCATTTCAAAATCATCATCATTGTCACAGCTGTCA
>CAZQOC010000193.1:0-3374 GCA_964594745.1 uncultured Sulfurovum sp. | reverse complement strand
GGTAGCACATCAATACGCTCAAAACAGTGATGCTTTTGATTAAATGCCTCGAGGTATTTTAGGTTTTTTCCCGTGCCCACACATATGACAGTTGCTTTGGCCTGAGGGATGGACATTTGTTGCAGCAGTGTTTGTGTGATAAAGGGTTCCAGGTATGCTTGTGTTTCTTTGTCATCATAGTAGTTGTAGTTCTTCCCTTCTTTTAAAAGACCCAATGGCATCGTGGTTGTAAAAAAGAAGTCCTTATAGAACTTCTCAACACCCCCATAGGCTTCTATCACCTCAAACATAAATGCCGCTGAGATCTCTACACGTTTATCAAAACTGTTCTTGATGCCACAGACAGTTTCAAGATGATAGGCATCCGTAAATCCTATGCCCGTAATGCCCGAACCAAGACGTCCCGGATTGATGCCAATCAGATAGGTACGAGGCTTGGTATCAGCGTAGTACCTCTCAAAAAAAGTCTGCATCATCTCTTTGGTCTGCGGATCATCAAAAGGATAGATCGCTTCAATGCCCTTGGGTAAAGGCGGATTACTGGGAAGTCCAGAGTAAAAGTCTAGTATTTGTTTTGAAAATGTCATGTTTAAACCTATCTTATGGACTTGTTAAATATATTCACCATTAAAGACACATCACCCCTAGCCCCATGGATAGATGCTTTTATCATCTCATTTGCACTTATATTTGCAAAACTGAGTGAATATCCCGCTTCTTTTGCCACGTACTCCATAAAGATTCTTTGTACCCGTCCGTTTCCTTCCCTAAAAGGATGTAAAATATTTAGCCCATTCATAAATACAGCGCTACTTTCTATAAAGTCTTTTCTACTTTGGTTTTGAAAGAACCTCTCATCTTTGAGCGCATCAAATAAGGCTTTGGAAACTTGGGGTAACATATCATATGCAGTAAACAACGTCGTACCTTTACCAAAGTCAGCACGTATATCTGCTTCATATCGGTCTTTCCCGGCCCAAGTATATACTTCAGCAAATAAAAATGCATGGATATCTTTCAAATGAATATAATCCAAACACCCCTCTATAGGCTTATTTTGCAGTGCTATCATCTTAGCATTTGTAAGAATTTTCTCTTTGGAATACAGCTTTTCAAGGGTTTTTGCTTCGAGTAAATTAGAATCTAAGAGTTCTTTATCAAAGTCTGTTTGAGACATCTTTGACTATGACGCTTTAGCCAGTTCCACTATCTCATTTAATGTGATCTCTCCTCTAAGTTGTGCAATGCTTAGAAGTATGTTCTTTTCATTGAGATAGATTTTCTCCAGAGCATGACTACACAAGGAGTTAAGTATAACTTCATACTCATACGCACTAAGCTGAGTCTTATAGCGTTCCAACACTTGCATAGCTTCTTCCTTGCTATGCGTATTTGGGTAATCATTTTGTACTAATTCCAAATAGCTCATCTATGTACTCCTTTGCAATCTTGGTATATTATAACATATTTTAATTTTCCGATCTATTTACTGTAGACAGTGTATTGACATTTCATCTTATCTACTGGTTCTCTTGATGCAGTACCGCTATATTAAGGAACATTTAACCTCAAGAGACCTAGAATCATACTATACAAATCAAAAGGATCAGCATGAAAATCTCCAAACTTCTTTTATCTTATCTCTTGAGTATCACCCTCTTTGTTCACACTTCATGGGCACAGATGGCTTCTACTGAAGTGCTTTTCAAGCAGCCTGCTACACTTAGCGCTAAAGAGAAGGTCATTGCATTTACTGCACGTGAAGATGTAGCCAAAGTACTCGAACAAATGGATGTTGACCCCAAGATGATCAACGCAAGAGTGGCTTCCATGACAGATGAAGAAGCCTCAAAATTTGCCAATGAGATAGCAACGATGCCTGCAGGCGGTGACGCCCTGGGTTCTGTTGTCAGTGCCGCTGTTTTTGTTTTTGTGGTTTTACTGATCACTGATATACTGGGGTTGACCAAAGTATTCAGTTTCACACGTTCCATCCGCTAAGGTGTCCAAAAACCACTACAGCCCAACAGTATGGGCGCTAACGGCCTTCATCATACTGAGCGGCTGTACGCCTAAAAATCCATTACCCTCTGGCACACATACCGCTTCATCATTACTCAACGTTCCTTTTATCTCCCCTCGCTCCGATCTGTGTGCTTCTGCATCGATTGAAATGGTCGCTGCATACTGGAGTTCAAGAACTGCATATCTCCCCCATTTGTCACGAAAAGAACTTGACGGACGAACACTCCTTCCCAAAAAGGGCGGAACCTTACAGCTTGAACTGGTAGCCACTGCACGGGCCAACGGTCTTTTGGCCTATCCTTTAAAACCAACATTTGATGCGCTCTTTGGCGAACTTTCGGCACAACACCCCGTCATCGTACTCATGAACCGAAGCTACGCATGGTATCCTCTATGGCACTATGCGCCTGTGACGGGATACGATGCAAAAAACAGAGCTATGTTGATGCATTTTTCCACTACGCCAAATGAAGCCATCCCCATTGAGACATTTGCCGCTATGTGGGAGAGAAGCGGCCGTTGGGCTGTGGTGCTTCTGCCTCCGTCAGAACTTCCTGAGACTGTTTCAGAACACAAGTTTTTAAAAGCAGCATATGCACTGGAAAAAACGGGGAGAAGGGAAGATGCCATCACTGCTTACCGCAGTGCACTCAAACGTTGGCCAACCAGCAGCAATATACGATTTGCGTTGGCCAATGCCTACTATGCTGCGCATGATCTCAAAAAGGCTGAGATGCAGTTTCGCAAACTCTTAACCTATGACCCAAAGCACCCGCTGGCACTGAACAACCTGGCGAGTCTACTGTGTGACAGAGGTAAAAAACAAGAAGCCTTGAGAGTGATCAAAAAAGCCAATAGTCCGGATACCCATGTGCAAACCATCCTCAAAGCCACCCGAAAAGACATAGCACAGGGGTGCACGCGTTAAACCCCCTACCGCCCTAGTAAAAGTCTATTTTTGATAGATATTAAAGTAACTTTTTAGCAAGGTTGGACTATAGTCACAGTTAAAAAGAAGGTACAGGTATTGGCATATTATCTGGTAAAACTCGTTATCACGGCACTTTTGATCGTACTCATCTCGGAAGTATCCAAAAGAAGCAGCCTTGCAGGTGCGCTTTTGGCAGCCATTCCGCTTGTTTCCATACTGGCCATGACTTGGATGTATATAGACACAAAGAGCAGTGCAAGTGCCGTAGAGTTTTCTCACAGTATTGTCTGGCTTATCGCCCCGTCGATGACCCTCTTTATCGCCTTTCCCATACTCATTAAGAAGGGTTTGGGCTTTTACCCCAGTATGCTCATCTCCGTATCACTCACCATTCTTGCCTACTACTGCGTGATCTTTC
>CAZQOC010000192.1:0-3398 GCA_964594745.1 uncultured Sulfurovum sp. | reverse complement strand
CTGTTTTTTCCATCTCTTCGGCAAACCCTGTAAATCTATAGCTCACCCCTGGAGGAAGAAGTTTGTCAATACCCTCTCGAGTATATGCAACAGCACCACCCAGATCAAGTCCAAACAAGTCAGCAAATACTGTAACCTGTCGTTGTCTGTCAAAGTGGTTAATCGCCGCTAAAGATTTTGAATGAGAGAATGACACCAAACCGTCAAGATACACAAGTTGACCATTGGCAGCCTGAAGCTGTATTCTCTTGATATTGTCTATGCTGACTCTGTCTCTATCTGGAAACCTTAGTGTAATATTGTACTGTTTTCCCTTCTCTTCAAAGTAGGAGATTTCCAAATCACTTGAAAATGCTGTGGAGATAGCATTGGCGATTTGTGAGGCAGAAATGCCCAGTCTGTTTGCATTTTCTCTTAGAATAGTGATCTCTACCTGTGGTTTACCAGCATCAAGATTGGTATCTACATCCACAAAACCTTTTTTCTTTTTCATATAATCAGTTAGGTTTTTAGTCGCCACTTTTAAGTCTTCAAAAGAGTCTGATTTGAGAACAATCTGATACGGTACAGAGACCCCTGCCCCTTTAATGGCAGGTATCGCCGCAGCGGTAATAAACAGGTGTTTTTTAAATGCCTCTAACTTGCCTCTTAGTTTTTGAATAATCTGCTCTTGATTGAGCGTTCTTTTCTCTCTGTCACTTAGTTTGACATAGATTTTAGATTTGTGTTTCTCATGTGCCGTGTTGTAGCCTACATTTAAAATGGTGTAGAGTACGTTTTTATCTTTTCGTACCATATCCTCTACTGCTTTGGACTCTTTTATCATCTCTTCAAGTGAAACACTCGCATCTGCTTTTATAAATATCTCAAACTCCGCCTTGTCCTCTTTAGGGATAAAGTCCATACCAATTTTTGGAAAAAGCGAAAGTGATCCAAAGAAGACAACAAAAACCAAAATCAAAGTAATGACCTTAAATCTCAACACCAATTTCAACGCAATATCATAGAGTTTTTCCAACGCTTTAAATATAGGCTCGGTGATGTCATAAAATCTACTTTCACCTTTATTGAGCGTTCTTGCACTCAAAGAGGGGATAAAACTGAGCGCTACCGTATAGGAGATAATCACCGCGAATCCCACTGTCATAGCGAAACTCTCAAAGAATTTTCCTACGATACCAGACATAAAAGAGACAGGAATAAAGACCGCTAAGAGCATAGCAGAGATTGCCATAATCGTAAATGCCATCTCCTTGGTTCCCTCGACAGCTGCCTGGAATTTATCCATACCCATTTCAAGTTTTTTATAGATATTCTCCACCACAACAATGGCATCATCGATAATAATACCAATAGAGAGTGTCAATCCGATGAGCGTCATTTTATTCAGTTCAAACCCCATATAGTCCATCAGAGCAAAGGTCCCTAAGATTGACGCAGGGATAGAGAGTGCAGATACCCAGGTGATCGTCATATTTCGCAGAAAAACGAAGATAATAATAATCGCCAAAAATGCACCATAGATAAGGTCAAACTTCACATGTTCCAAGGATGCCAAAATAAACGGAGAGGTGTCATTGAGTGTTTTGACCTCATATTTGTCGCCTGCGAGTCTCTGTAACTCAGGTATTTTATCTTTCACGCGTTGCACGATATCGATGGTATTGGTTCCAGAGATCTTTTGTACCTCAAGCATGACCCCTTCGACACCGTTATAAGAAGCATAACTCTTCGCATCACTTAGACTGTCTTCTACTTGGGCAATATCTTTCAGTCTAATGTTGTCCTTGATGACAATATTTTCAAGATCTTTTACACTGAGTGCATCTGCCTTGGTCTTAAGGGTAAATTCTTTGGTACTGGAGATCAGTTTACCCCCACCAATTTTAACATTTTCACGTGCGACTATCTGATTGAGCTGGGAGACAGTGATGCCAAACTTATTAAGCAGCGTTGGGTCAGGATAGATCTTAATCTCTCTGTCTTTGTACCCGATAATATTAATCGCACCTACGCCGTTTATTTTTTGCAGGGTTGGTTTTACTTTTTCATCGGCAAAGAGCATCAGGTTTTTAACCGTGTCATTTTTAGCTGCCAAAAAAAGATTAATCACTGGTGCTGCCCCAATATCGAGTTTTGAAACCAATGGTGTTTTGGCATCTTTAGGTAAGATAACCGCTGCAACCTTGTCTCTTACGTCGTTGGTCGCCTCATCTATATCACGTTCCAAAAAGAACTTCACCATAATGACAGAAATGCCCTCTGAACTTGTAGAGGTAATACTGTCAATCCCTCCAATACGCGAGATGGCCTCTTCTACTTTGTCTGTCACCTGTGACTCAATGGTACTTGCTTCTGCCCCTGGGTACGCAGTCTGTATAGTGACCATAGGGAAATCCACATTGGGAAAAAGGGCTGAGGGCATAGACTTAAAACTCATCAATCCAAATATCACCAAGGTTATCACATACATCAGTGTTGAAATAGGTCTGTTAATGGCTAATTTATACATACTTTCACCTACTTTTCAGAAAGGGTAATGGTACCATCACCAAACAGTCCGGGTACAAAATCTTTTGCTTCTACTTCTGCACGTATTTTTCTGTTTCCGGAGTCTGCATATGGGTATATTTTAGAAATTTTTCCACTGTATTTTTTGCTGTCACCATCTATGCTGTAGTGAAATACCTGTCCTATTTTTATCTCTTTCCAATACTTTTGGTCAAACTCTAAAACCAGTTTTCTCTCATGCAAACTTTGCATCTTCAATACTGTACGGATCATGGCACCCGACACCACATCCCCCTCTTCAACCAACTTTTCATAAATAACACCATCAAAAGGCGCTTTGAGTATGGTTTTATCTAACAGTGCCTGCTGATAGAGTACCTTCGCTTTGGCACTTTCATATTGAAGTGCATAGGAGTCAAGTTTGGAGGCATCAAGAAGTTTTTTAACTTTGAGTTGTCTGTTATACTCTTTCTTTGCATATTTCAACGCAGTAGTTGCGATGTTGAGTGCCGCTTTAAGATCATCATTTTGTAACTCTGCAAGCACATCTCCTTTTTTGACTTCTGTGGAAACATCAACCAATACATTGTTGACTGTCCCTGAACTTGTAAATGCCAGATTAGCACTTTTTTTTGCTTCAACAGTAAAAGTGGCATAAATATCTTGCGCCTGTAGGCTCACAGCCAGCAACATCACACTTAAAATTATTCTTCTCATCGTATAAACTCCTTAGGGTCTTTCCCTGCATAATAGTAATAAATAGATTTTTTAATCTCATATTCATAAATGGTCTCTTTATATCGAGCATCCGCCAATGTTTGTTGTGTCAGCGCATCCAGAAATGCGATGTTATCCACAAGACCCACTTCAAACTTTTGACGTATCAC
>CAZQOC010000191.1:0-3399 GCA_964594745.1 uncultured Sulfurovum sp. | reverse complement strand
TGGAAGCAAGATAAATGTCGCTGCAACGATTGGGTATGATGTAGCACCTGCTGGGTCACCGATCACTGCATAGAAGTCATTGTCTGCTGTCCATGTAGCATATTTTGCTGCATCTTGGAAAGAAGCCACAGTTGGGTTGATAAATTTACCCTCTTTGTTTTCCACTTGTGCTGCTGGAAGACCTAACTTGATTTTGTAAGAGTATTCGATGTAACCGATAGACCCTTTGATTTGTTGGATATTTGCTGATACACCAGAGTTTGATTTACCTGCAACTACTTTAGATGCTGTCCATGTTGGTTTTTTACTTACTTTTACTGCTTCATTGATTTTGTTTAGGAAGTATGTAAAGTTAAATGTTGTACCAGATTTGTCTGCTCTTACACATGTAGTGATAGGCTCGTGTGGTAGTTTAAGTCCTGCATTTTCTTTAGTGATGATAGCATCATCCCAAAAACTTGCTTTACCTGTAAAGATCGCATCAATCGCTGCACGTGAAAGTTTAAGCTCACCATCTTTGATACCATCAATGTTATAAGCAAGTACGATAGAACCAACTACTGCTGGGAACATGTAAAGTTTCTCTTTTGCCAATTTTTTTGGTTTAAGTGGTTTGTCTGAACCTGCGAAATCTACCATTCTTTTCGTGATAGATTTAATCCCGTCACCAGAACCTGTTGGTGTATAGTTTACTTGATTTTTAGTTGCTGCAAAATATGCTGCTGTCCATGCTTTGTATACTGGACCAGGGAAAGATGCCCCTCTACCTTTCAGTTCGTCTGCATGTGTTGCTGTAAGTGCTACAGAAGCTAAAACAGCTGTTGCTACAAGTTTTTTTAATGTCATTCTATTTTTCCTTAGAAAAGTTTAATTTCCCATTTGGGTCGCGGGAGTATACAATAAGTTGGAAACAATTTGGTTACAAGTAGTCATGATTTCTTTTTTCTAAAAAAATGATATTTCTCTTTTTTAAGTAATTTCTCTACATACTCATCTTCTACTCTTTTTGTACTTTTCCAGATACCTGAAGGCATACGTACCTCCAGCTTATTTTTATCTCTTAGTTTAATAATCTTTTTAGAAGAGAGTATTTTTTGAACAGGAGAGAAATCTTCACTGGTCAAATCAATATCTTTTTTATAAAAAAGAGTCTGCTCTTTAAAGTTTCCCCAATTGGGCAAACCTTCTTCAGTGTAGGCTATTTGGTAATCGTTTTTAAACTCTACCATCATGGTATAATGACTATCAGGATATACCTCAATAATCTTTCCTTTGCCAAAAATAAGATCATACACTTTTCTATCTATTTTTGCTTTTGCAAAGTATGCCATCTTACCCTATGTACCTTTTTCTTTTACTCTCTTTCATTAAATTCACATCTACTAAAATAAATCCATCGATACAATAATTAAACTGCTTATCATATCCAAAATCTAAAAACTGCACACCACCTTCTTCACATACTTCTGCATACTGTTTATACAGTGTGGGAATAGTATATCCCATATAAGAAAGTTCTTCTTTAAGTATACGCTGATCCACACGATAATCATGTCCACAAAATATCTCTTGACAATAATTTTTCATCTCTTTATTTAATTTGTATCGCGCTTTGTGTTTGACCCATTGTTCACTCGTGCCAAAGTAGTGTGTATAAAAGTAAATCAGTAACGCTTTGGCTTGTGGGGTAAAACTGTCGCTCAAACTCACAGGCCCAAAAAGATAACGTATCTGTGGATGTGCTTTCACATATGCCCCTATGCCTTGCCATAAATAATCCAATGCTCTGGAATTCCAGTATTTTGGCTGCACAAAACTTCTACCAAGCTCCAACCCCTGTTCAAAATAGACTTTAAACTTTTCATCAAAATCAAACAGTGTACTCGTATAGAGACCTTTAACACCATAATCTTCAACAATCTCTTTACAGTCACCTATACGATATGCCCCCGCAATTTCTAAAGCCTCATCATCCCAGATAATCAGATGTTTATAGTAGAAATCATAGCTGTCTATATCTCTTTTTTCTCCAGACCCTTCACCTACATGACGAAAGCTAATCTCTCTGAGTCTTCCTATCTCTTTAATGACTGCATTTTCAACCATGCTCTCATAGAGTATGATCTTTTTCCCATCTAAAGTTTCACCCAGTAACTTTCCCTCTTTAAGTTCTGTTTTTATATCAATAGGTGCTTCTGCCAAAGAGATACCTTTTTGTACTTTAAGTAAATTTGCTTTACCTTTTGCCACTCTGTAAAAATGTTTTCGTAAAAGTTTCACTGCCTCTTTTTGAGGAAGCGATGGCAAAGCATAGCCCTCATACGCAATAGGGTTACCGATGGTAAATTCTATCTCTTTTCCTTTTGCTTTAAACATTTCATGTGGAAGCGTTGCCGTAGCTAAAGAGCGGTTTATCATAGAAAGCACATAAAAACTTTTTGAGTTTTTAGCATCCATATAAATTGGCAATATTGGAGATTGTGTCTTAGAAGCTATCTTGTAAAATCCTGATTTCCATGCTGTATCTCTCACGCCATTAGGTCTGGCACGGCTCACTTCGCCTGATGGGAAAATAATCACAGCTTCTTCATTCTCAAGTGCTTTATAGATGCCTTCAAGTGTTTTCTTCGTCGTTTTCCCTGTGATATTATCTACAGGAATCACAAGTTCCTGTAAGTTTTCAAACTGTCCTAAAAATGCATTGGCAACAATTTTAATATCTTTTCGCACATCTTTGACTAGGTGAATCAACGCCATGGCATCTAAAGCACCCAAAGGGTGATTGGCAATAATCACCACACGTCCATAAGAGGGAATACGTTCCATCTGCTTTGTGTTAATTTTAATACCCACATCAAAATACTCTACCACGGACTCCACAAAACTAAATGTGTCCTTATGGGCATTGTCACGCAAAAAGGTATTAATCTGGGTTTCATGAAAGAGACTTTTAACCGTAGAAAAAATAAGTTTTTTAGCTAACGCAGGAAAGTTGTCTACTTTTGGGTAATGATGGATTAAATAATTCTCTACACTAAGTTGCTGCATTAGGCTATCCTGTAAAGAGCATTGACTTCTTTAAGAAAATGTTCTTTGACTGCTTTGACTTTCTTGTGTGCGACAAACAACTCTTCTACAAGTTCCCACTCTTCATAAATAATTTCTAAAGCTTCTTGTTCTGAAATACCAAAAGATTTTGACAAATGTTTCGCAAGTTTTGCTAACTTTTTTTCCGATACAATTTCTCTATCTTGCATACTATATCTCCATAATTCTAGATAGGATATCATAGAATAATCTGATAACAAAGTAACAACAAAATGGTTACATTTTTGTAATACTATTGCTGTACAACAGTATCCACTATACTGGTATTTTGTCCCTCTTGAATCTCTCGAT
>CAZQOC010000190.1:0-3402 GCA_964594745.1 uncultured Sulfurovum sp. | reverse complement strand
GAGTAGGCAACGAGGTGTGCTTTGTCAGAATAGACATTCTCTTCACCTATGAGTTTTTCAAAATGTTTTATATGCTTCTTGTCTAGCATGATTAAAGTGTATCCATAAGTTTATAGTATCCTGTATGGTCATCAGAAGAAAATATTCCTGAATCAATTTCATCAAAACGCATAAAGAAAGGTGATTTTCCTTTTTCAGGCAAGCCAGTCATAGGTTTTTGCCCGACGATTTGACCTGAAATAGGATCAAGTAATTTAGCCCCATCGTGTCCTACAATATAGATAAGTCCTACTTGATAAGATTTTGCAAAGGCTTTAAGGTTTTCTGTTGTTGGGATGTTGTCACCAATTTCAGCCAAAAACAGTGCAAATAAATCAGGGTGTATCCATGTTTTATGATAAGTGGAAGTGATATTTTTATAGACTTGTGCATTGGGTGCGAGAACAAGAACATTGTTGTAAAGATATCCTCCTATGACTTTGTCACCAGCAGCAACAGATGTACTAATTGTTGGGAGGTTATCATGATGGATAATGTCACCATCCAACAGTGTTACTTTTCCAGATGTATTTTGTCGTACTCGGCTGGTAATAGCTTCTGCATCATTGCCATAGTTATGTACTACAATCCCTGTCATACCATCGACAGGAAAGGGGTTATTAAGAATGACAGATTTATCTGAAATCTTGGAAACAGTTGTATGGGTAGTTTGTGGGAAGAAACCTGCAAAAAGTGGTAAAGCAGTAAGCGCTATCAGTGCTATTTTACGCATAGCAATCCTTTATGTTTATATTGCACTGATTATACAAGTAAAAGAGTTAAACTTTATTGATGCTATTAGAGATAGTTATCTCCTTAACATTATTCAGTTATAATTATGCCAATTATAACGTAGGGAATGAAGAAGTATGAAGTATATCTTAGTATGGGTTTTAATCATTGGCACTTTGTTTGGTGCGAAGGTCAAAGCGTTGCAGTGGAAAGAGGGGCAGACTTTCTCTGAGTATTTGGAAGCGCAGAATATCCCTTTAGATGTTTTAAGTGATGTCTCTAAAGATGATCAAAAATTTCTTTCTGATATTAGCAGTAGACAATCATTTTATGAGTTAAAAGATGAGAATGGGACTTTACTACAAGCTTTAATACCTATTAGCGAAGTGATGCAGATACATTTAAGTAAAGCAAAAACAGCAAATAAGTATCTCTTTGAGATTATCCCTATAGTATATGAGACAGATGAGTATTTTGGAAAAATCACGTTGAGTAATAACCCTTATAGCGATACACTGAACACTGTACATAATAAAAAGGTAGCACGCCGTTTGAGTTCTGCCTTGAAGGGTGTGATTAATGGCAAAAAACTACATAAGGGCGATGAGATAGATTTTATCTACAAGCAAAGTACACGTGTGGGTAAACCTTATTTGCTCCCAGATATTAAAATAGCCAGAGTACGTATGGGTAAAAAGGAACAATATATCTATGTAGATGAAGATGGAGATGGTTTTGCTCAAACAGGCAAAGCCGTTGCCTATACGGTTAAGGGAAAGAAAAAAGTAGTCTATACAAAACGTGTTCCTGTGAGTAGTGCAGAGTCACGCTTTGGTATGCCTTTGCGACATGCCCGTATTACTTCAAGTTTTTCTTACAGAAGATGGCACCCTATACTGCACCGCTATAGACCACATCATGGTACTGATTTTGGGGCAAGAAGAGGGACACCACTTTTGGCTGTCAATGATGGTATTGTGAGTTTTTCAGGACGTATGCGCGGATATGGTAATGTGGTGAAAATAAAACATAAGGGAGGTTATGAATCTCTCTATGCACACCAAAGTCGCAGACGGGTAAAAAGAGGGCAGAAGGTGAAAAAAGGACAAATTATTGGTTATGTTGGAAGTACAGGAAGAAGTACTGGACCACACTTACATTTTGGGCTTATGAAAAATGGTCGATGGATCGACCCGATGAAAGTCTTACGTAAAAAATCAATCAAGACATCAAGACTTAAAAAATTTACAAAGTATGAAGATGTGACAACCACGAAATATAAAAATGTAGCGATAAAAGGCGTGAAGGAAAATAAAGCAAAACTTTTACGTTATGTGCAGGATAATGCACCTTGTTATGTATGGGAGGAATAGAGATATGACACCAAAGATAGAACATTTTACTTTACAAGCGCTAGAAAATCCAGAATATATCTCCACATCATTGGCTACATTTACGCAAAATGGACAGAAACGTGACTGGGAAGTGGTACAGGCACATGATTCGGTTGCAATACTTTTATACCATAGGCAAAAAGATGTATTTGTGCTTGTTAAACAGTTTCGTCCAGCAGTATATTTGAACAATCATGATGGTATGACAGTAGAACTTTGTGCAGGCATCGTAGATAAAAAACTTTCTTTAGCCCAAATAGCCAAAGAAGAGATAGAAGAAGAGTGTGGGTATGACGTACCTCTTGAAAATATAGAAAAAATCACCTCTTTTCATACTTCTGTAGGTTTTGCAGGAAGTAAACAAATGCTTTACTATGCTGAGGTGGATGAGAGTATGAAGGTAAGTGAAGGGGGAGGTATAGGTGATGAGCAAATAGAAGTGATTTATCTGCCTGTCTCTGAGGCAAAAGCATTTATTTATGACGAAAGTATTGCTAAAACACCTGGGCTTATGTTTGCATTTATGTGGTACTTCGACAAGCTCAGTAACCACTAGAAAATGCATTTAACGCGCTCACTGAGTCTATCGAAGTGGTCGAAGCCAAGCCTATGGTACAATGTCTCCGGGTTCATACGCTGCATAAAATACAGAACCATCATCAAAGGTATTGACAGTAAGTTTAGAAAACTTTTCTAAGTAATCCCAAAAATCATCTTTGAGTTCTTGTGCTATACCTTCTGTTTCTCTTAATGCAGTTTCCATACAACCCAACCATTCAAATCTTGCTTTTTTATTGATAGAAAAATCATCATGTAGACGAATGATATGTTCATTAATATCCATACCAGTAGATTCCCCTTCGTACACCTTAGGCCCACCACATATATGTATGAAAAAGAGTGCATTTTTCTCTTTGACTTTGTCAAATTCTTCTTCATCTTGAGGAAAGAAATGAGAGATTGAGCTATCGTAGATTTCATCATAAAATCTGTACATGAGGTCTTTCATGCCATCATAGCCTAGTGCATTATAAAACGCAGGATCTGGAAGTTTGTATTTTACTGGGGCACCTTTGACGGTGACATCTATGTCATACATGGTGTTCCTTATTTTAAATATATTTGGGGATTATAGTTAAAGTTGCTTAATTTTGTATATTTTAGTATTGCGTGTTTCTCTTCGTTCATTTTTTTTCTTTGTCGATGCAACAAAGAAAGAAAACGAACCAAAAAAAAG
>CAZQOC010000189.1:1860-3411 GCA_964594745.1 uncultured Sulfurovum sp. | reverse complement strand
CAAAGGATTGAAAATCCTTGTGTCGGCGGTTCGATTCCGTCTGGCGCCACCATCTATACACTTCAAAACTCTTTTTTCATACTAACAAATATAACAAAATCCTGATTTTTCCTTAAATATAGACAGATTTAAGCGTCAATTTGCATATTTTTCTCATGATTCATGACAGTGTTACCCTCAATACCCCACGTATTTACGTATAGTTTTGAAATTAATTAACTATTTGTTAACTTTTTATTAATTTTATTGACTTCACTGTTTATTATTGGTTATAATGTGGAGTATTCAAAACAAATTCAAGGAGATTACAATGAAAAAAACATTATTACTTTCAGTAGTAGCGTCGACAATGATCATGGCTGGTGGAGATATCGCTCCAGTTGAGCCTGTAGTAGAAGCACCGGTAGCAGAACCTTCAGGTTGGGACTTTGGTGGACAGGCAGTAGCATATTACCAAACAGTATCTGATAAAAGAGCTACACCGGTCATTACTCCGGCTCACCTTAACCCGGCTGGTGACATGTTCAGTCAAGAAAACTCAAGTGCCTCAGTAGGTTTACAACTTTCTGCAACAAACAAAGATCTGTTTGCAGGTATTGGTGCAGGTGTTGAGTTGTCAGGACTTGGGACTCTAGGTCTAGAAGAAGATGTAGTATCAGCTGTAATGCAAACAGGTGACGGAAGCCTTAATTCAGCTGCCTTTACCCAAGCATATCTAACATATGGTATAGGCAACACAAGCATTAAAGTTGGTCGTCAACAACTTCCTAAATCACTTTCACCGTTTGCATTTTCTGAGGGATGGAATGTCTTTAAAAATACATTTGGTGCAGCAACTGTTGTAAATACTGATATAACAGACACAACATTGGTATACGCATATGTTCTAAATGCAAATTCACATCCTAACTTGAGTGACTTTAACAAGGTTGCTGATGGTATGCATATGATAACTGCTCAAAATAAATCTATTGACGGACTTACGTTGACAGGTTCTGGGTACTATGCACCAGACTACAACACAAAGGGTGATTTAGGTATTTTATGGGCAGATGCGAAATTTGGAATTTCAGATTTTACAGTAGCTCTACAAGGTGGTATGGGAACTGGTGAGGCTGTACTTGATACAACTGCATTTGGTGCTAAAGTTGGTGGAAACTTTGGTATGTTTGATGCTTCTGTCGCATACTCAACAGTAGATGACGGTGAATTTAGTATCGTAAACGTTACCAATGCCCCTGTTGCAAAATCACCACTTTATACTCAAATGATTCTTAACAATATTGGTAACAATATTGGTTCAGATAATGACTCATATGTAATAAGAGCAGGAGCGAAAGTTCTTGGTGGTAAATTTGGTGTTGCATATGGTGCTTCAGATGACAAGTCGGCTGCAAACAATGACTATACTGAATTAGATGTTACGTATAAAACCAAAGTAGGAGAAAATGTAACATTATTTGCTGCTTATATTAATCAAGATTATGATGTAGAAGGAAGTAATGACTTCGTACGTTTCTGGGCAAGATACAACTTCTAAGAATTACTTCT
>CAZQOC010000189.1:0-1760 GCA_964594745.1 uncultured Sulfurovum sp. | reverse complement strand
GAAGTGATGCTTGGGCGTCTCAGAGAGTATGAGATCAGTGATGATGCCACAACTGCGGATGTGATCATCGTGAATACCTGCGGCTTTATAGATGCTGCCAAAGAAGAGAGTATCAGTACTGTGCTTGATCTTCATGAGCAACGCAAAGAAAATTCTATCCTTGTGATGTCAGGCTGTCTTACGGAGCGTTACCGTGAAGAGATGCAGGCGCAGATGCCCGAGATCGACATCTTCACAGGGGTAGGTGACTATGAGAAGATAGACCAGCTGATCGCCACGAAGCAAAGCACTTTCTCGCCGGAAGTGTACCTAGCCACTGAAACTTCAGGCAGAGTCATCACAGGCTCAAACTACCATGCCTACATCAAGATAGCAGAAGGGTGTAACCAACAGTGTTCTTTTTGTGCCATTCCAAGCTTTAAAGGGAAACTGCATTCACGTTCACTCTCATCCATCATCAAAGAAGTAGAGATGCTGGTCAAAGACGGCTACTATGACTTCTCTTTCATCTCTCAAGACTCTTCAAGTTACGGAAGAGACATGAAGATGTCTGACGGGCTCATAGAGCTTATCAAAGGCGTTGAGGCCATAGAGGGTGTGAGGTCTGCACGCATTTTGTATCTTTACCCAAGTACAACGACCTTTGAACTCATAGACACTATCGCTGATTCACCGGTGTTTCAAACCTACTATGATATGCCCATTCAACATATTGACAACCCTATGCTTAAGACCATGAAACGTGGCTTTGGAGAGAAGCAGACCATTGCACTTTTGGCACACATGAAGTCTAAGCCGGGTGCGTTCATCCGTACTTCTCTCATTGCAGGTCACCCGGGAGAAAGTGAATGGAGTTTTGAAAAACTCTGTGACTTTATGAAAGACTTTGAGTTTGACAGATTTAACACTTTTGCCTACTCTAACGAAGAGACGACCACAGCCTTTAGCATGAAGCAGGTACCAGAAGAGACCATCCATGAAAGAGCTGCCATTCTAGGCCAGATAGCCGAAGATACAACAGCCATATCACTCAAAAAGATGCTAGGCCAGACCATCACTGTAGTGATAGACGGAGAAAGTGATGAACATGAGTACCTGCTCTCTGCACGTCCACTCAACTGGGCTGTAGACATTGATGGAGAGATCCTCATCAACGATACCTCTGATCTTCCTGTAGAGTATGGGAAACTGTATGAAGCGAAAGTAACGGAGATTGCTGGTACGCAACTTTTAGCAACACTTATTAGTGAGCAACTAGCAGTGAGCAACTAGCAATAAAGAGCGAATGGTTTTTATGTCTAATAGTATTTTACGAGATAAAAGTTTTGCTTTTGCACTTCGTGCCATTAAACTTTCAAAATATTTACAAACTACGCATAAAGAATATGTCCTTTCAAAGCAAATTATGAGAAGTGGGACTTCTATTGGTGCCTTAGTAAGAGAAGCGCAATATGCTCAATCTAAAGCAGATTTCTTACATAAATTAACTATTGCTCTCAAAGAAGCCAATGAAACTGAATATTGGCTCTTGCTACTTGTTGAATCTGACTACATTGACAAAAAGATGTTTGACAATATCTTACCTGATATTAAAGAACTCCTAAAACTTCTCATCTCAAGCACTAAAACCGTAAAGGCATACAAATAGATGACTTTTGACTGCTCACTGCTCACTGCTCACTGCTCACTAAAAAAGAATTTACTTGCATTCTCCGCAGGCATAGACTCCTCTGCTCTCTTCTTCCTCCTAAAAGAAAACA
>CAZQOC010000188.1:0-3450 GCA_964594745.1 uncultured Sulfurovum sp. | reverse complement strand
TAGAAATTAGAAATTAGAAATTAGAAATTGAGGGATAAATGCAAGAAAAAAATATTATATATGATAAAAGCTATGCCTTTTCAATTCGTATTGTAAAATTAGCACAATATCTTTCAAAAGAAAAACAATGCCAGACTTCATAGTAAAATCCAAATACAAACCAGAAGGCGACCAACCCACCGCCATAGATGCACTCTGCACATCCATAGAAGCTGGTAATCAATACCAAACCTTACTCGGTGTCACAGGTTCTGGAAAAACCTACACGATGGCAAAGGTCATCGAGCGTACCAAAAAGCCAACACTCATCATGACACATAACAAAACCCTTGCTGCACAGCTCTACTCCGAGTTTAAAAGTTTTTTTCCTAACAATCATGTAGAGTACTTCATAAGTTACTATGACTACTATCAACCTGAAGCCTATCTGCCTAGACAGGATTTGTTTATAGAAAAAGACTCTTCTGTCAATGAAGAGTTGGAGCGTATGCGTTTAAGTACCACAGCTTCACTGTTGCATCATGATGATGTCATCGTCATTGCCTCAGTCTCAGCCAACTATGGACTAGGAAGTCCCGATGACTATAAGAGCATCGTACAAAAACTCACCGTAGGCGAAGAGTACAACCAAAAAGCACTGCTACTAAGACTGGTAGATATGGGCTACAAGCGTAATGATGAGTTTTTTGACCGTGGAGACTTTAGGGTCAATGGCGAAGTCATAGACATCTACCCTGCCTATGCTGAAGAGTTTGCTACGCGTGTAGAGTTTTTTGGTGATGAGATAGAAGCGGTGTATGAGTTTAACGCACTTACAGGAGAGAAACAAGAAGAACTCAAAGAAGTCACTATCTACTCTGCCAATCAGTTCATCGTAAGTAAAGAGAAACTAGCACACGCAGTCAAAACCATAGAAGAAGAGCTGGATCAGAGACTAACCTACTACCAACAAGCAGACCGTATGATAGAGTATAACCGACTCAAACAGCGTACAGAGTTTGATTTAGAGATGATAGAAGCCACTGGGATGTGTAAAGGGATAGAAAACTACTCTCGTCACCTCACAGGAAAAGCCCCTGGGGAGACACCCTATTCCATGATGGACTACTTTGAAGCCATGCATGATGACTACCTTGTCATCGTCGATGAATCTCATGTCTCTTTACCACAGTTTAGAGGGATGTATGCAGGAGACAGAAGCCGTAAAGAGGTACTGGTAGATCATGGGTTTAGACTACCAAGTGCGCTAGACAACCGTCCGTTGCGTTTTGAAGAGTACATAGACAAAGCACCTCACTACCTCTTTGTCTCTGCTACGCCTAATGAACTTGAAACCAAACTATCAGCGGTAGTAGCAGAGCAAGTGGTACGCCCTACAGGGCTCTTAGACCCTCTCATAGAAGTGATAGACTCGACCTATCAGGTAGAAAACCTGCATGACCGCATGAAACCTGTTATAGAGAGAGGAGAGCGTGTACTCATTACGGTACTGACTAAAAAAATGGCAGAAGAGCTTAGTACCTACTACAATGATTTGGGTCTTAAATGTAAACATATGCACTCAGATATGGATGCCATAGAACGTAACCAAACCATACGCTCTTTGCGTCTAGGAGAGTTTGACATACTCATAGGGATTAACCTGCTTAGAGAAGGACTTGACCTACCAGAAGTGAGTCTTGTCGCCATACTTGATGCAGACAAAGAGGGGTTTTTGCGTTCTAAAACTGCTTTGGTACAAACAGCGGGACGTGCTGCGCGTAATGCCAATGGACAGGTGCTTATGTATGCCAAAAAGATGACTGACTCCATGCAATACACCATAGAAACCACACAAGCACGTCGTGAAAAACAGATAGCTTACAACAAAAAGCATGGCATCACCCCTAAAACAACACTACGAGAACTAGATACTGACCTTAAAGTGGAAGATGCAGGAGAGCTTTACAATAAACGTTCAAAAATGGATAAAATGCCTAAAGCAGAGCGTCAACAACTCATCAAAGAGCTCAAAGCCAAAATGCTAGCAGCGGCTAAAAATTTGGACTTTGAAGATGCAGCTAGATTACGTGATGAAATAGCCAAAATCAAGAAACTGTAGTCAGCCTGTTACATTTTTTGCTATAATACGCGCAATACATTTATGGTAGGTACAAACATGGCGAATGATTTAAACTCATCACAACTCTATTTTAACCGTGAACTCTCTTGGTTACAGTTCAATTCACGGGTACTCGCACAGGCCCTTGACACCACGCTTCCTCCGCTTGAACGTCTCAAGTTCCTTGCCATCTATGGTACTAACCTTGATGAATTTTACATGATACGTGTCGCAGGGCTTAAAGCACTTTTTAAAGCGCGTATACAAGAGACCGGTCCAGACAAACTCACACCTAAAGAGCAACTTGAACAGATACATGACTACTTGCATAAAGAGCATAAGGTACTTGAAACATGTTATACCTCCATTATCTCAGAACTTCATGAAAATGCGGTGCATGTTAAAAACTATGATGCTCTGAATGATGATGAAAAATCAGCGGTCAAAAAAATATTTTTCAATGAAATATACCCTGTCATCATTCCCATAGCAGTCGATGCCACACACCCTTTTCCTCACCTAAACAACCTCAGTTTTGGTTTGGCTATCACGCTTAAAGATGATTCTAAAAACATCAAGCATGGACTCATCAGAATACCACGTATTTTGCCAAGATTCTTGCAAGTAAAGCAAACTTTTATCCCCATAGAGTCTGTGGTGGAACACTTTGCTTCGGAGCTTTTTCCTGGATTTAAAAAACTTGCTTCTACGCCTTTTAGGGTCACACGAAATGCCGATATAGAGATAGAAGAAGAGGAAGCGGATGACTTTTTAGAACTTCTGCAAGAGGGACTTCGTTCACGAAATAAAGGTTCACTCATACGCCTTGAACTCATGGAAGGGGCAGACAAAAAACTCACTAAGTTCCTACTTTCGCACCTCAATCTTGATGACAGAGATATCTATACCTATAAGTCTTTACCACTCAATCTTGGAAGCCTTTGGCAGATTGTCGGAGATAAAGCACTGTCACATTTGGTATTGCCTACGTTTAATCCTAAAACGTTACCACCTTTAGATTCTGAAAACATCTTTGATGCCATAGACAAACAAGATGTCCTGCTTTACCATCCTTTTGATTCTTTTGAGCCTGTAGTGAAGTTCATCAAGCAAGCAGCCGCTGACCCTGAGACCGTTGCCATTCGTATGACACTTTACCGTGCGGGACAGAAATCTCCTATCGTAAAGGCCCTCATCGATGCCGTGCGCGATGGAAAGCAAGTCATGGTGCTCGTAGAACTCAAAGCACGTTTTGATGAAGAGAACAACTTACGCTGGGCAAAAGCTCTCGAAGAGGTAGGGGCACATGTTGTATATGGTATCCCTGGGCTTAAGGTTCATGCCAAAAT
>CAZQOC010000187.1:0-3453 GCA_964594745.1 uncultured Sulfurovum sp. | reverse complement strand
GGTTTGACATTATGTTCTTCTGGGTAGCACGTATGATGATGATGGGTGAACACTTCCAAGGTAAGCTTCCATTTGAAGATATCTATATGCATGCACTGGTACGTGATGAGCATGGGGCTAAGATGTCCAAGTCCAAAGGAAATGTTATCGACCCACTTGACATGGTAGAGGAACACTCTGCGGATATCATCAGATTTACACTGGCGTATCTTGCTGTACAAGGACGTGACATTAAGCTAGGGGCTAAGAACCTAGAACAGTTTAGAAACTTTACCAATAAGCTTTATAATGCAAGTAACTACCTGCAGTTAAATGTCGACACATTTCCTGAACTAGCAGATATAGAGGTAAAAACTCCTCTGGGACGCTATATGCGCTCAAGACTCTCAGAAACTGTAGAGAAGATACGTGCTGCTATCGATGCCTACAAATTTGATGAGAGTGCAAAAACACTCTACAATTTTGTGTGGAATGAATTTTGTGACTGGGGTATCGAGTACTCGAAGGCTGACCGTGAGAGCATTGTAGAGTTGGGTGCTATTTTCAAAGAGACATTAAAAATGGTGAGTCCATTTATGCCATTTATCTCTGACCACCTTTACCACAAACTCTCAGGCACTACGCTTGAAGAGGGCGAGTCTCTTATGGTCATGCCTTTTCCTAAAGCCATCAAAAGAGATGAAGAGTCAGAGAAGATGTTTGCCATCATCGAAGAGTCTATCACCGCACTTAGACGTGCCAAAGTAGTCATAGACATGGGGAACTCCAAGATAGACAAAGCCTACATTAAACTGGATGATGCAGCAGCGATAGATACTGCTATGGCAAAACCATTTATAGAAAAACTTGCCAAAGTAGCCCAAATAGAGTTTGTAGAGGCTAAAGTAGCAGACAGCATTACCGATGTGTCAGATAACTTGGAGGTCTACTTGCCAACAGGTGAGATAGACATGACGCCTATCATCACCAAACTCACACGCCAAAAAGAGAAGCTAGAAAAAGAGATACAAAAACTTAACGGTATGCTAAACAATGAACGATTTGTTGCTAATGCTCCTGAAGCAGTGATTGCTGAAAACAGACAAGCGCTTGAAGATGCCAGTAACAAGATGACTAAAGTTTCTGCGGAACTTGAAGGGTTTGGTGTCTAATGCAAGAACTTATAAAATCTGCCTACGAGGCATTGTTGGCAAAAGAATACGACAAAGCTTTGGAACTCTATAGAGCCCTGGAAGCCAAAAAAGAGCCTACTTCATTCTACTACCTGGGCTACCTCTATTTTAGAGGTCTGGGTGTACCACAAGACACTAAAAAGGCCTTTGACTACTATTTGGAATCTGCTACAAGAGAAGTACCTCTAGCACAGTTTGAAGTAGCACTCATGCTTGAAAACGGTGAAGGGTGTGAGAAAAATGAAAGCGAGGCAGCCTTCTGGTACGAAGAAGCCGCTAAACGTGGAAACATAGATGCCTTCAACAACCTTGGTGCGATGTTTAAAGAGGGACGAGGCGTACTACAGGATTATAAAAAAGCCTTTATCCTCTTCTCCAAAGCAGCCAACGCTGGCAATGCCAAAGCACAGTTTAACCTTGGCGCACTCTACGACATGGGCTTAGGCTGTGAAGAAGACAAAGAAAAAGCCATAGAGTGGTGTAGAAAAGCAGCTTATCAGGGGCATGAGATGGCCAAGGGCATCATTAAAAGAATGCAACAGGATGGACAGATAGTTTTTTAAAGTAGCAAAGCTACTTGAGCCGACTGCTGAAGTCTCAGCGAAGCGGAGTTATCTGGACTTCAGATAACGGCTCATCCACAATAGGCAACAGGATGGGCAGATTGTCTGTTAAAATGACTAGGTTAAAAACTTTTTAGTAAACTCAGTAGCATTTGCTGGTTTACTATAAAAATAGCCTTGATAACTTAACTCTTCATCAAGCTCAAGAAGAGCCTGTTTTTGTTGGTCATTTTCGATTCCTTCTATGATAATATTATATCCAAATTGTCTACCGATATCTAAAATAGTATGCATTAAGACAATCTCTTTGGGGTTTTGTCCTATGTCTTTCACGAATGTTCTATCTATTTTAAGTGTATGAAAAGAGAGCTTTTTCAAGTATGAAAGAGATGAATATCCTATACCAAAATCATCAATAGCACATTTTACACCATGACTTTTAAGATCGTTAATAACACCCTGTGTGCTGGTAAAGTTATCAATAAGTGAACGTTCTGTAATTTCTATCATCACTTCACTAGTTTGTATGCCATAGAATTTAAGTTTTTTAAAAAATTCTATTGCAAAATGATTTTCTAACAGTTGCTCGGGATTAATATTGATAGAAATATATTCTAATTTCCATTGATTATCATTTTTCCATTGTACAATTTGTTGGCATACATTATCTATCAGCCACCATGTTATTTTGGAAAGTAGCCCAGCTTTTTTTGCCAAAGGGATAAACTCTTCAGGAGATAACAAGCCTCTGGTTGGATGTTCCCATCTTATGAGTAATTCTGCAGAATGTAAACTTTCATCTTTCATCTTTACAATAGGCTGAAAAAAGAGTTTAAATTGGTTATCTTTTATTGCATTGGCTAAATTATGTTGTAATAGAAATAAATCTTTTTGCTTCTCATCTAATGATGAATCATAATAAGCGATATGGTTACTTGTATTTTTTGCTTGGTACATAGTAAGGTCTGCGTAACGTAATAGTTCTTCGGTATCATGATATTTTGGTTCTACAAGTACAATACCTATACTTGCCTGCAAATATAAATGCATTTGTTTGATGACAAACTCATCTAGAAAAATACTTTGTATCAATTTTGCATATTTTTCTGCTTTTAAATTTGTAGCATCTTTCTCTTTTGAAATATAAGGTACTATTACAATAAATTCATCACCACCTAAACGACTGATGACACAGGTACTATCTAAAATATCTCCAAGACGCTTAGAGACAGCGAGTAATACGTTATCCCCTACCGCATGACCTAAGGAATCATTTATCCCTTTAAATTGATTTAAATCTAAATAAAACAGAATAGAATAGTACTCTTGATGATGCGCATTTGTGACATGTTTTTCAATGTAAGTTGTAAAACCTCTACGATTAAGTAAGCCTGTAAGCATATCATGTTCTGCCATGTATTCTAAGGCTTCTGTGGCATGATGTTCTTTTGTTTTATCTTCAATCATACCTATACCAGTTTTAGTACCAGCAGTTTGATAGGAAAAAGATTTTACATCGACCCATAATTTTTCCCCATGTATAGAGTTATAAGCACCAAGATATGAACCTGAGCCCTCTTCTAATGCACTTATAAACATTTTTATAGGTCTGCTATCTGGCAATGTCATTAAGTTTGTTCCAATAATATTTTTTACTTCATTTTGAAGCACTTCAGTAAGTTTGATATTGCAATCTAAAATAGTATAATTATCATCAA
>CAZQOC010000186.1:0-3469 GCA_964594745.1 uncultured Sulfurovum sp. | reverse complement strand
GCAAAAGGTGTCATCACTCTTGCAGACAATGTAGCAGACAATATTGCTACCATTGCTTCTGCACGTTTGTATGAGAGTGAGATTTCTCGTGGACGAAAATACCTCATTATTGCCAATGCAAAAAATAATGAAGATGATCAGAAACTCCTCAAACTAGGTGCAAACAAAGTGGTCACGGCTACCAAACTTATGGCACAACGTATCAATGCTATGGCAGCACGTCCAGATATGGAAAACTTGCTTCAAGAGTTTCTCTATAAAAAAGACACCCCTCTTGATATGGAAGAAGCCAAAGTTTCCAAGACATCATGGCTGGTACTCAAACAAATAAAAGTTGCACGCTTTAGAGATGTTGCCAATGTTACTATTATCGGTATTCGTCAAAAAGATGGTAAATTTGTACCCATGCCAAAAGGAGATACCCTTATCCTGCCTGAGTCAAAACTCTTACTCATTGGAACAGGCGAAGGTATACGAAAAGCTAAAAAAATCATTCGAAAGAAAGTAAAACCAGAAGATTTAAAGTTCATTTAACGTGACTGATTTACAACAACAAAAAGGTTATTTATAATGTCAAACTATACGATTGTGCCATTGGAAAATGGTTTAGAAAATGTGCAAGGTTTTTACTGCGGTGCTACCAATGTAGGAATGCGCCCAGACAAAGAACAAGGCGATGTAGCCTTCATACGTTCAGAAGTACCTTGTGACATCTCCGCTGTGTTTACCTCTAACACTTTTCAGGCAGCACCGATTAAGCACTTTCAGGAATATCCTAAAGATTTTCAAACAAATTTTGTACTTATCAATGCCAAAAATGCCAATGCCATGACTGGACAACAAGGCATAGAGGATATTGAGACACTTATGTCTGCACTCTCTTCTAAACAACAAGTACTCAATCCTGTGATGTCCTCTACAGGTGTGATCGGCTACCGTTTGCCACTGGCTAAAATCACCTCTGCTTTTGATGCTTTTGATTTTCAAGCCAAAAACTCACATGAAACAGCCAGTGCCATCATGACAACAGATAGTTTTAAAAAAGAACTTGCTTATAGAGTAGAACTTGAAGATGGAACATCCTTTAACATCGCAGCCATCTGTAAAGGTGCGGGGATGATAAACCCTGCTATGGCAACGATGCTCTGTTTTATCACCACGGATGCAGCTATACCTAAACCCGATATGGATACACTGCTCAAAGCCTCTACAGAACAATCATTCAACCGTATCTCAGTAGATGGTGACACCTCTACGAATGATACAGTCATGTTGCTTGCCAACAAAACATCTGGAAACTACCAGAAAGAGGCCTTTCAAGAAGCACTGAACAACATCATGTTTGAACTTGCCATGATGATACTCCGTGATGGTGAAGGTGCCAACAAACTTGTAGCCTTTGAAGTCAAAGGTGCCAAAACACTCGAAGATGCAAAAACGGCTTCTATGGCTTTAAGTAATTCTCTTCTTGTCAAAACAGCTCTCTTTGGAGAAGACCCAAACTGGGGACGCATTGCTTCAACGATTGGCGCATCTGGGATTGCGTGTGATGATGAAACACTTACTATTCATTATAACGACCTGCTCATCTATTCAGATGAGTTCAGAGAACTCGATAAGACACGTGAAGACAAAGCCTATGCCATTATGAAACAAGATACATTTAAAGTGACCTGTGACATTGGCTTAGGGGATGCAAGCTATACTTCCTATGGTTGTGATTTAAGTTATGAATATGTCAAAATTAATGCCGAGTATAGGACATAATCAATATTTTCTAATTTTCAAAGCGTTATACTATAAGTATCTAAATACCAAAGGATATACATGTTACACGAATACAAAGATGAAATACACGAACTTAAACAAGAGAATGCACATTTTGCACACATTTTTGAAAAACACAATGAGCTTGACAACAAAATTGAACATGCTGAAAATGGTGATACACCAATGACAGATATGGAACTCGAAACACTTAAAAAAGAGAAGCTTCTTTTAAAAGATGAAGCGTACAAAATGATTTTAGACTATAGAAAATCTAAAGCATAATCACTACGATTAATCTTCTTTCCCTATAATAAATAAAAAATTATAGGGAATACTATGAAACACTTTTCACTTACTACACTCGCCTTACTCACTACATTTACATTCTCACATGCCAGTGATGGGAAAATAGACATGCATGGCGGCAAAGAGAGTAAAATACCTTCAACAATACCTGCACCAAAAGCAAAAATCTTTTATGGAAAAGTACTAGAAATAAAACCTGCCATGGGGTACAAGTATCTCAAAATTGATGAAAATGGAAAAGAAATTTGGGTAGCCATAGCCAATGCGCCTGTCAAAGTAGGAGATAAAATCGGATTTGACAAAAAGACGATGATGAAAGATTTCAAAAGTAAATCACTCCATCAAGAGTTTAAAGAGATTTACTTTGCTTCAGATGTCTATCTGCCTCAAACACCCAAAGCACCAAAAAGTATGAAAGATATGCTAGGACTGGGAAGTCAAGCAAAAGACCCACATGCAGGTATGGGCATAGGCATGTCACCACAACCTATAGATGAAAAACCAGCCAAAGCATTTGTAAAAAAAGATACCTATACTGTTGAAGAGATACATATGTGGAGAAAAAGTCTCAAAGACCAAAATGTCACAGTAGAGGGTTCTGTTTATAAAGTTTCAAAAGGCATTGTGAAACGTGACTGGGTACACTTGGGAGATGGTACAGGCAATGAACACAAGCTCACTGACGACCTTGTCTTTACAGCACCTACATCTACCGTAAAATCTGGAGACAAAATAGTTGCTAAAGGGACTGTTGCAGTCGATAAAGATTTTGGATACGGCTATTTCTACCCTGTCATCATCGAAAATTCTACCTTTGAAGTAAAATAGTGGCACGTTTTGATACCATAGAAGAGATTCCCTCTTCTCTTTTACATACACTAGATACACTGGGCTTTACCAGTATGTCAGAGATACAAGAAAAAGCCATCAACCCCATTTTAGAGGGGCGCGACATCTTGGCACAGTCCAAGACTGGCTCGGGTAAGACATTGGCTTTTGGACTCCCTTGTGTCATGTGCACCAACACCAATGATTTTAAACCCCAAACCATCATCATCACACCCACCAGAGAATTGGCAGACCAAATAGCCGTTGAGCTTCGAAAAGTGGCTGCGTACAAAGCCAATCTCAAGATACTCACACTGTATGGTGGTGTACCACTTCGCGCACAGGCAGAGTCTCTTGCCAAAGGAGCACACATTCTCATTGGTACGCCTGGGCGTATACAAGACCACTTAGCCAAAGAGACTTTGAGTTTAGAGAGTATCAAAACACTTGTACTCGATGAAGCCGACCGCATGCTCGACATGGGATTTTATGATGAGATAGTCAAAATTAGCTCCAATATGCCAAGAGGAAAACAAACACTTCTCTTCTCTGCTACCTTTCCTGC
>CAZQOC010000185.1:0-3486 GCA_964594745.1 uncultured Sulfurovum sp. | reverse complement strand
AAATTCATTATGAAAAAAACAGCATTACTTTCAATACTTGCATCAACACTTGTCTTCGCAGGAGGAGATATTGACCCAGTAGAACCAGTGGTTGATACACCAGCATTTAATCAAGTAGACGATGGAACATCTAGTATCCCTATGAGTTTTGCACTTCTTGGAGGTGTAATGAAAGATGAAGGAAGCAACACTGATTGGAAAGCTTTCTACGGTGCAGAACTTGCCTTTGAATGTCTTCTTTCTGACAGCACAAGATCACAACTTCAGTTAACCAACTATGACCATGAGGGTCTTCAAATGCTTCAACTAAGTGCAAACCCACATTATATCTTTAATCGTGGTGATGCAGTAGAGTTTGGTGCTGGTCCACACATTGGTGTAGCTAGAGTAGAAATAGGGAATGAAGATGATACTATCTTTACCTATGGTCTAGGAGCAAGTGCTAGAGCAGATATAGGGAATAACTTCTTTGTAGGTGCAGAAGCACGTTACGAGTGGACAACAGATGCTGAGTTCAGTGGAGTCAAAGATGATCTTAACAATGCAAAAGTATTTGCTAAACTTGGTTACTCATTTTAATTAACTTCTAAAATATTCTTTTGTTCCGTATCACGTGATACGGAACTATATTGTCATAATTTAATGTTTCTTAAAGCATTTAAAATCATCATCACACAAGACGAGTTCTCTAGTACCAAGAAAAAATACTTAAAAGAACTACATAAAGATTAATCATCTTAGCTAGACCATATCTGATAATTTGATGAAAATATCATTAATCTCTTTACCTGCTTTTTTTGCCAAGTTTTCTACATCTACTTTAGATTGGGCATAGGTATGAGATAGTTCTTTTTTAGTCTCTTCCCATTTGTCTTCTGCTTCCATTTTGGCTAAGTGTGCTTTAAGTGAAGCCATACTGTATTCTTCTTTTGTCTTTTTAGAAGTAGTAAGCGCAAACTCTTCTGCACTTTTTTTAACTTTTTCCAGTTTGTCGCGTGCTTCCATCATGCTTAGATGTGCATCTAGTTTGGATTCTCCACTGTCAAAGTCATCGTAGGCTTGTTTGAGTTTGTCGTTGACCTTATTAAAATGACCTTTTAAATCACCCCAAAACTCACTGACCTCTTCACTAAAGTCAGCACTGAGTGCATCTATCTTCTTCTCGGCAGTTTTTAAAGAATTCTTAGATTCTTCAATAATATTTTTTAACTCTTTTTCCATTTTGTACTCCTTTGAATGATATACCTTTATTATAGCACTTTTTAAGACTTTTTGTTTACTTGTGTTTTTAACCATTCACTCAACAAAAGTAACTCATCAATATCGACCGATGGTGTTTTTATAATCTCAGCAAAGCTTTTTACGCCCATAGAGAGTAGGTACTGTAGGTTGTCATCAAAGCTTGCACCTTCTATGACAAAGATGTTGTCTTTGTGTACTTCAAATATATACCCACCATTGGGATTATGGCTGTTTGGGTGAAGTATTTTAGTGTTTTGTTCATGGTTTTGTTTCCTTAGTTTTTTCTCTCAATATATCTTTGTCTTATTGTACCTCTTTCAGATAATTTTTCTATGAGTTAAAGTCTTATGCCTTTATACTGATTTTCCTTTGGTAATCTGACAGGAACTTGTTGCTGTATTTGTATATCTAGTTTATGTTGATGGTTTTCAACACGGTTTGTAGCAGGACTGAGCAAGATAAGCAGCATAAGTATAAAAGGGAATAAGAAGAAAATATAATAAATTATATTATTTAATATATTTCTATTGTCTGGAGAGGGTGAACTTTTTTTATGTGCGATAAATAGCATCAGTATCCAGACAAGTAAGACATCAGCAAAGGCTGCTAGAAAAGAAAAAGGTGTCATAAAAAAAGAAAAGATAGGGGTAGAATAGGCGGCTACTTTGTCACTGACATCCCAACCATAAAAGAGACAGGTATGCGCTGTATTGTGATTGTCAAATATCCCACTAGTTACATCACACCCCAATGCATTTTCAAAGAGTATATGCGCAGAGAAAGAACCTATGATGGGTGTAGCAAAGAGTACGATAAATATGATGAGTGAAGTGAGTAGTACATCAAATACGATGTTCCATCTATTTTTTATCTTTTTAGTTTTAGGATACTGTGTAATTCTTGCTTTCATAGGTTTAGTATAGCGTAAGATTTTTAGATAGATTACCGGCACAGTAAAATATTATCATAGAATGTTCACGTAGGGTGTTGTCCCATGACAAGATCAATAATCAGTATATAATATAAGTTTATATTAATATATCTATAGGTTAGCCTCGTTCCCATGCTGTGCGTGGGAATGCATATAGCAACTTTATTGAACTGAAGTAAGTTACTTTTTTATAAAAAATGAAGTGTGGGTTACCACGTACAACGTGGGAACCAGTTAAAGACTATATAACATATTGAAGTTTATAGGTGCTGTGGCAACAGCACCCTACAAGAGTCTACTTTTCTTGCTCCTCCAGTCCTCTGGTGGAGCATTAGCTTTGATGAACATTCCAACTCCGGAGAATAGGACGAGAGTAAAAAATGTTTATATTTAGGGGATAGTCATATATTTTAACCAAAAAGGGGCAGACCAGCCTAAAAAACCACCAATTATTATTGAAGCCAATAAGTTAGTACTCTCAAAATCCAAACCAAATCCAAAAACTGTACCAGCTATCAACCCACATATTGATTGAAATATCCAAGGTGTTTTAAAAGATTTAGGATCTATTTCTGGTGTAGCAATTAAACCAATAAATAAACCGAATAAAAGATAAAAAGATAATTTTTTCCAATCACCAAAATCAAAAATAAAAACACCGAATGAAAATAAGAATATTGTAATTGATACAGTAATAATTATAGCTTTGAACATATTTTACTCCAACCCCTCCAACCAACTCTCAAAATCCACATCACTAGCCATCTTCCAATCAGCCCTAGGGCTCAAAGAAATAGTACCCACCTTAGGCCCATCAGGCATACAAGAACGCTTAAATTGTTGGGTGAAGAAACGGCGTAGAAATAGCTTGAGCCATTTGTTGATGGTTTCTTCATCGTATTTAGTATCAAACGCTATAGTCACTAAATGTAGTATCTTTTTTGGCTTTGCTCCGTACTTGATAAAGTGGTACAAAAAGAAGTCGTGAAGCTCGTAAGGACCTACGATGCTTTCTGTCTCTTGGACTATCTCATCACCTTCATGCGGGAGTAGTTCGGGGCTTATGGGCGTGTCTAGTATATCGTCTATGATAGGAGCTATTTTCTCGTTAGATTTATAGTACTCTATGACATACTGTATGAGTGTCTTTGGTATGCCAGAGTTGAGGGCGTACATACTCATGTGGTCACCGTTGTAGGTAGACCAGCCCAGGGCTATTTCACTGAGGTCACCTGTACCGATGACGAGTCCACCTTCTTTATTTGCCATATTCATTAATATAGAAGTTCTTGCACGTGCCTGTACATTCTCGT
>CAZQOC010000184.1:0-3486 GCA_964594745.1 uncultured Sulfurovum sp. | reverse complement strand
TTATCATAAAGATAAAGAAGTTTTTTTCTATATTTTTGTTCAGGATGGCTACTATAAAGCTCTTCCATTAACTTGATGGATTGATGGATATTCCCGTTTTGAAGATAGAGATGGCTTAGAACTTCTTTCTCTTTTGTACTTAAAGGCGCATAGCTTGATAGATCATTGAGAATTGAAGGTATTTTTGTTTGCTTTCCTTCTTTTTTATATTTTTTGATAAGTGCTGCAGAAAAATTAAATTTTTCTTTTACACTTAAACCATCATAAGGATAATATGCTTCCAGGTAGTTTGTATCCACTTCTCCACTTTTTTCGCTATAGAGAATATGCTTCAATATATCCGGGTCAGGTTTTTTCTTATAGGCATGGATGTATAGCTTTTTTAATGGCTTATAGCGATGTGTTTTACTGTAGAGATAAGCCAGTCTTTTCGTATTTTTTTCATTGGGCTCTATGGCATATATCTTTTCCATTACATTAAGGGCTTTAGTATATGCTTTTTTTGTTATTAGTACAGACAGCTGTGCTTCATCTTTTTGGAGTGAATCAGGCAGTGAAGAGAGTATAGAAAGTGATTCTTTTTTATAGTTTTCATCTCTAAGTATTTCAGCCCATACAAGTAACTTTTTTTGTACTTTTATATTGCTCTTACATGATTTTTTAATGCTTTTTATGTAGGGCAATGCTTCTTTAATGTGATGATATTCCAGCAATAAAGAAATCATATCTAATCGTATATTACTACATGCCGGATATGTATTCATCACACCTGACAACCAAGAAGAAAGTTTGTCTGTCTTACCTAGAATTATCGCAGATTGAAGCTGAATTATTTTTAAAGACTGACGTTGTGATTTACTGGGAAGTTTATTGGCATCAACAGATTTACTTAATGCATAAGCCTTGGCATAATTTTTGTCTTTATAGTTTATATATGCCAATGCATATGCTACAAATGCTTTTGGTTTAAGTGTATGAATATATTTCTCTAGGCACTGCTTGTCTTCCAGCTCCAGACATATGTTGGCAAGCATTTGAGAGCTTCGTTTTTCATCAGGCTTGATATCCAATACTTTTTCCAATAATATTTTTGCCTCTTTTAGATCTCCTTTGGCGATGAGGTTTTCTGCTTTCTGAATGCGAGGGTAGATTCTGAACTCCTGGACTTCACTTCCCATTCTTTCCATCAGGTCTGCATGCACCATAGGTACCAACAGAAATAATAAAAATACATATCGTATCATGATGCGATCCTTTTTAACTGATCAGCAGGGAGGAAGCCAAAGGCCTGACAAGATTGCACAAGGTTCGTGTCGTTATTTTCTTTATATGCAAGTATCTCAGGGATAATACTTTTAGGCAGCATCTTCATTTTAACGATTTGTTTCATTTGCAGGAATTCCTCTTCACTTAACATTTTAAAAAGAATTTTATGTTGAAGCGAATGGATGGTACTTTGCTTGGTGATATACAGAGCAATATTATTATTCAGACGTTTTTGGCAATTGTGTGCAATGACATCTATGACCTGCTTACTAGAAATAAGCGGTTGCAATTCCTTATTTTTTTTAAGAATCAATAAATCATACTCAAGCAAGATATAGGGATCAGCTTTTTGTAGTGCATCATGATCGATCATACTATGATCAACATCGATATATTCCATATCATTCTGAAGTGAAAGAAGTCTAGCTAACCCCTCCTCATCTACATATCCCTGATCCATCAAGAGCATACCCAAGGGTTTGTGACTTTGTCTTTGCTGCTCAAGTAAACTTTCCAGTGTGGGTGCATCGACTATGCCCTCCTCCAGACAAAGTTCTCCCAAACGTTTGGTTAAACTCATACTGACAGGGAAGTCATGGGTTGTTTTATCCCAGGAAAGATTTTTCATACCGCTTTTAATGTTCAGTACCTGCTTGGTTGCACGCCACATTGCAGCCATATTGATCACATTCCCCCAGATGATACGTGGTACACTGAGCAGTGCACCGCGGACACCATAGTTGTTCCAGCTGAAGTACATTCTTTGTAAAATACGGTTCAAGAGAAAAAAAGCATTGACGATCAATAATGTCCAAAGTATGCTGTCTTTAGGTACAAGTTCAGGATACCACCAGACATCAGAGGTCATTTTGGTATATAGCATCATCAGTACAATATTGAACACTAGAAAATATGCCAAAAGGTTGGCAAGATTTGTAAAAATTGCTTTACGGTCTCTAAAAAGAAAATATTTCATAGCAAGCCCACCCTGCTTCCATCCTATGGTCTTCCAACCCTGAAAAACGATTCCGATGATCCAGCGTGATTTTTGTCTGACCGCCGTTTGAAAAGTAGATGGGAAAAATTCACGTACGGCGATCAAGACTTCCTTTTTTCGTATCACTGTTTTACCAAATATATTTTTTGACGTATAGTCCATTTCTACAGGCACACGGGCAAAGATGAGTTTCATATTTTCTCTGAACAGCTCAAACCCCAAATTGTAGTCTTCTGTTAATGTCCCCAGAATAAAGACTTGCCCCTCATGTAATTCTCTCATTTTTTCTATGGCTCTTCTGCTTAATGCTGTGCCAACACCTGCACTGGGCACAAAGCCCAAAAGACTTTCTCTTACAAGCATATCTTTACCATGTACTTCAGCAAATTCATCTTCATAATGTCCGGCAGTAAATTGGTACCATTTTCGTTCAAAAGGCACAACAGGCACCTGTATAAGGTCATTTCCCTTGTATAGCAAATGGTTAAATAATTTAAGTTCCAAAGGGTGTATCACATCTTCTGAATCATGGAGTATGAACGCTTCAAACCTGATATTTCGGTTTTTTTCAAATGCAAAAATCTGTTCGGTGACATTGTTAAGACAGTCTGATTTACTTGTAGGGCCGGGGTCACGGGTTATGACTTTGTGTACATTGAGGTAACGAGCCACCACCTGATCTACTTCTGCTTGTGTATCGGGATCATTTGGGTATGTACCGATAAAAATATGATAGTTGTAGTACTCAAAAGTAGATGCTGCCAAAGCTGCCATCTCAGCGACCACACCGGTTTCCTGCCAAGCAGGTACCATAATGGCAAGGGGCTTTTCTTCGTTCTTATACAGTTCTACGACCGAGAAAGGTTTATACTTTTTATAGACCGTCAATTTGCGCCATATACGGCGGACCCAATAATAAACATCAATAAAAAAGTCATCCAGGCTACTTAGCAATATAACAAAAGCAGCAAAAAAGATCAAATATTTTATGACAAACCAATAGACCCCAAAGACATCTATAAATTCCATAAGCACCCCTAAATGTTCACAGATTTACTTCACCATTAAACTTGTCTGTGTTTCCCTAAATACATGGAATTATAGCCAAATTATCCCATAAGACAAATATGTATACAAATCGTGATACATATACTTTACAAGAGAATAGGCTATACTTTTACCATGGCAAAGAAAAAGAAAAAATATCTTATAAAACTGAACAA
>CAZQOC010000183.1:0-3533 GCA_964594745.1 uncultured Sulfurovum sp. | reverse complement strand
AGTTTACTCAATCTTTCCGTTGAAGCAGACTACCCTGTATGGGGCAACTTATATGGCGCAGTATTTACAGATAATACCATGCTCAATGAAAAGAGTTATGATTTTACTGGAGATGTCATCACTTCCGCAGGGCTTGGGGTGCGTTATCTGACACCCATAGGCCCTTTTAAACTAGATGTAGGATTTAATGTCAATAAACCATCGCAATATGGTATATCTTTTCAAATAGGGCAGTCTTTTTAATGAAAAATCTATTACTTTTTGGTCCTTTACTGTGGTTACGTAGAATACTCTTGTTTGTACTTGTTCTCTTGGTTATTTTAGGGCTTGTACTCTTTTTTGCAGCAAATTCGCCACTTGCCATTAAAAAAGTAGCAGATACCTACGCTGGAGACTATAACATAAGCTATGATGCGATTAGAGGTAATGCACTTACTGGCATAGAGATAGATAATCTACAATTTAACAAGAATAAATTGGCAAAAAAGGTAACACTCAAATGGAATCCCAATACATTAGCGGCTAAAACAATCACAGTCAACACATTGCATATAGAAGATGCCAATGTTGATGTGATAAAAGGTATGATAGCTTCATTGTCTACACAAAACAATACAAGTAGTGCAGAGGACAATGCAAGTCAATTTGACTTTAGCATAGATGCTAAAAATATAGATATCACTTTAATGCCATTTATACAAAACAATATAAGTGTCTCAAAAGCTAGACTAAGAAGTGATGCACTTGTCTATAAAGAAGATGCATTTAGAGTAGATAACTTAGACTTTACATTAGATACAAATATGACAGATATTTCACTACAAGGAAGCATGAAAGAGCAAGTCGTAACATTGCATCAACTAGAGGTGAATGATGCAAATCTTACTGCACTTGTAGCACTATTTAGTAATGATAGCAATAAAACTGCTACAGACAATACAGAACAAAAAAAGAGACCAAATATTTTCATCCCTAAGATGGTAAAAGTAGAGAATCTACATACCAATATACTTCCTTTTACCTATGAACCTGTAAAGGTAAAACAAATCATACTAAATGCAAATGATATTTCTTTTGATGTTGCGCATCTCGTATTAGAAGATGCACGTTTAGAGCTGAATGGAACGACCAATCTTAGCAATGTGCATTATAAAGGTGCTGCACATAACAATCATCTCTTAGGTAGCATTCACCTTACACCAAATAACAGGCTCTATAAACGCTATGGACTGCCTTTACGTAAAGAGGCTATTGCACAGATCATAGTGGACTTTAATGCTTCAAAAGAATATGTGGTTGCTGATGTGAAAGCAAAAGGTAAACATATATTAAAAGGCAAAAAAGGTGAATTTAATGTAGATGTAAATCGTCTTACTTCACATGTGACATACGACATCAATAGTTCCCATCTCAAAGCCGATACCAAAGCACAAGTGAGTACACCTTATGCGAAAGATATAGCACTTACCAATCTTTTTACAATGAATGAAACCATGCAGTACAAGGGGGAGGTCAACGTCAAAAAACTTATTGGGATTGATGAAAAGTTAACCCAACCCCTGACTGATTTAAAAGTCATCTATAGTGGTGATGAAAAAAGCATACAAACGAAGCTGAGTTCTAAGGCACTCAAAGGTACGTTTGAGTCTAAAGATTTTCAAACAGGACAAGTACATTTAGAAACCATAAAACCTCTTGTTGTGAACGAGCTTGTCGCACTCCCAAAAGAACTTAAAGATACAAAAGTAAATCTTATTGCAGATGCGCCACTGGATTTTAAACATCTTGATACCATTGCTGCCAAAGTGAAGCTAGCATCCAATGTGGTCAATATGCATGCAGATGTAGGCTATGGTAAAAACATTGAACTAAAAGGTCAAATAGAGATACCTAAAGAGTCACTTTTAAAAGCCTATAGTAAAGAGGTAAAATGGGAAGCTTTAAGTCCCCTCGATACCAGTGTGAAACTCTCTGATGCATCGTTAGCACTAAAGCTTACATCTAAAGCATTGCAGGCAGATGTAGACTATGGGCGTACACTAGGAAATGTCAAAGGGAAAGTCAATCTTGGAGGTCTTGTTACAACACTCTCTGGCAAGGCACAACAAAAACTAAAAATGCAGACTAAAATTACATCTATGAAAGCTTTGGGTAAAAACATTGCTACTTTGTATGCAGTAGAGGAGTTGCCACCAATAGAAGGAAAAATAGATGCAACATTGCTTGTTGATAAGCTTAAAACTGCCCAGTTCGTACTCTCTTCACCCAAGCTTACCTACAAGGCAGATAGAAAAACCAAACATATCATTAAAGATGTAAATCTTGTAGCGAGTATGGATGCGTCTAAAATAGTCTTAAAATCATACAAAGGTACATTTAACAAACAAAAATACTTCTCAACAAAAACGGCAGTGATAACTTTGGGTGATAACATTAACGTGTCTAACTTTTGGCTCAATGATACGCTTAATATTACAGGAAACTATAATACCAAAAACAAGAAAGGTAATTTTATTGCGGATGCAAAAAACTTTCATATCAAAGATAAAGTAGCAGATATACAAACACAAATACATCTAAAGACTGAGCTAGATGGTAACAATACAACCGTGCAAGGAAAGATAGTCCTGCTTAAAGGGAAAATCACTCCAGATTTACAAGCGGGTCGTAGCTTTGCAACAGATAGCGATATCATCATACTTCAAGAGATGCAAAAAAAGAAAAAAAGTGCCTTTATGGACAACCTTACTTTAGTACTTAAAGTAGAGACAAAAGAAGCATTGCGTTTAAAACAAGGGCCTATCAATATACGGTTAAAACCAGACTTTACTATCAATAAAGACAAAGGAGGAGAGATACTCTATTTGGGTTCAGTAGAATTACTTAAAGGTGGAACTTATATATTTCAAGAAAAGAGATTTGTGTTAGGAAAAAGTTTTGTCTATTTTACAGGAGATGTCAATAAACCACTTTTAGATATAAAAGCCAATTATCAATCAGTCAAATATCTCATCACCATTGCCATATCTGGCATACCTGCTGAACCGAACATTACTTTTTCTTCTACCCCATCTTTATCACGTGAACAGATACTCTCTGTGATACTGTTTGACACCGAAGCAGGCGGAGACACCCAAAATGGAAACGATATGATGAAAATGATGGGAGGTGCCATGGCAAAAGCAGCTTTAGCAGATGCTGGGATAGCGGTAGACCACTTGGCATTTGGTGAAGGCAATAGTATAGAAGTAGGAAAAAAGCTTACCAATAAAATAACAGTGATTTACATAAATGGTGATGTTCCTAAAGTAAGACTCAAATACCAACACTCTAAACGCACAGAGTCAGTCATAGAAGTCAATGAAGCTTCACAATCTTATGATATTATTTATAAGAGAGATTTTTAGCTAAGCCTATAAAAAAGGTTATTTTTAGTTTATGATTGCTAAAGTGTTAGATATATCACAGCCTACTGTGCATGGTGTAATAAAGAGGAGTAAGAAATGAGTTATCATTATCACCTGACCCCTATT
>CAZQOC010000182.1:0-3533 GCA_964594745.1 uncultured Sulfurovum sp. | reverse complement strand
TCTGTCAATAAAAAAGTCGGCAAAAGTCAACTGCTTGATACCATTAGCAAACATCTTCCCCATTCACCTTTTCTGTTCGATACCGAGATCCTCACTACAGACAATATACGGGACATCTATAAAGAGTTGATACGAGAATCGATTTTTGAGAACCTCAGTGATGAAATACCCTATGAAAGCGATGTGACCATAGAGAAGATAGATGAAACAGATACCTTGGATAGAGTATATGCAACGATCGTCGTGGAAAAAGATACCCAAAAAGGCATGATCGTAGGACAAAAAGGAGAGGGGATCAAACGCGTAGGGAAATTTGCAAGACAGCAAATGGAACTTTTTTCAGGTAAAAAAATATTTTTAGATCTGCATGTCTCAGTCAAGAAAGGCTGGAGTAAAAATAGAGATGGTCTGGAAGAATTCGGCTATATCATGTAGCAGTGCTGAAGCCAATATGGCATAGCTATAACGTGTTAGAATAAAAATAACTTATCATATATTAAGAAAAATTTATGTTTTGTAAGATAGTTTTAATATTATAACATATATAATTGTTTAACAAACAAGGAAAGTTAGTATGTTTTTGAAAAAAAAATCATCAGAACCATCACAGTCAGTGACCAAAAGTATCATTACAGTTGATCCCTATGCACATAAATATTATGTCTTGAAAAATGATACATTCCAACCGTTAAACAAGCTTACATTCAATAAATCCAATTTTATCACTTCTTATCTTTCCAACAAAGATATGATCAGTACCACAGTGTATCTAAGCAGAAGTATCCCTGAAGAGGACATTGCTGATATTCTGGACATTAAAGCGTATGAAGAGCTGGGGCTGGATCAGGCCAGTGATTATGTGATATCTTCTTCAGAAGTAGAAAATGCAGGAGAAGAGCGAGAGTTTCATATTTTTGTTGCAGAACCCCAGGTGCTGGATGAACTTTACCTTCCTATTAAAAATCAAACCAAGTATATTGACCTGGTTATCCCTGCACCTTTGCTCTATAAGACGCTTTACAATAAAGAGATACTGTCTGACAACGGCACACAGTGTTTTATCTATTTTACACACCATGATGCCTTTGTTACACTCTACAGAAACGGAGAGTTTTTATATTCTAAATCTATCGAATTCTCACTAGAGCAGATCTATGAGAAGTATTGTGAGATGATCGGGGAAAAAGTAGACGAAAAAGAGTTTTTCTCTACACTTGAATCAGAAGGCCTGAAAACAACAAACAATGATTATCAGCAGAATTTCATGAAGATATTCGGTGAAGTCTTCATCAACATCAATGATATCATTATCTATGCAAAAAGAGCCTTCCAATTAGATACGATTGATCAAATGTATATCGGTTCATCCAGAGGGCCCATTGTTGGATTGGATGAATACAGCCAGAACTATCTGGGATTGCAGTCAGCGGATCTTAACTTCAACTATCATGTCAATACGGATGAATGGTATACGGATCAGCTACAGTATCTTATGCTTCTTTCCAGTCTTGATTATGTTGAAGATGAGAGTTCCATTGTAAACCTCACCATGTTCCCAAGACCTCCTGCTTTTGTGAACCGTGCGGGAGGGCAATTCCTTATTGCAACCTTTGCTGCTGTTTCTGTTGGCTTGGCTTACCCCTTGATCTATCTTATAGGGTCTTACGTCAATGATGCCAAAATCTATGCACTCTCCATACAGAATGACAAACTTCAGACTGAAGCCACCAAATACAAACAGATCTTGGGAAAAAAGAAAAAAGAGATAGCAAGTCTAGATGAAAAGATAGGAAAGTTGTCTACGCGATATCAAGCCAAAACAAAGACATTGACCTCTATTTATAATAAAAAAGCAAATTACAGGTTGAAATCCGAAACTTTTTATGACATCGCAGAAGAGCTCACCAAGTTTGATGTACTTACTGACATGATGTACAGTAAGGAAGATACCATATGGATGTCACTGGTCAGTTCAAACGATAGGAAGTTGACAGAGTTGATTCAGCACATTTCAGATAGGTATTTTGATGAAATCAACCAAATAGATATTGAAATGATAGAAAAAGACCCTGAAAATAGTTATTATAAAGGTCTGTTAAAGGTTGAACTAAGATGAAATTCATAGAAGATAAATTAGAAGAACTTGATGCCTATTTTGCCCCCAAAAAAGAGAGTGAGAAGTGGTTGGTTATTCTTGGTGTGGCCGGGATCATAGCGTATTTGGCCTATGCATACCTTTTACCTTATACGGAAGAGATGTACAACAAGAGTGAAAGAAGTAAAAAAAGTATACAAAAAAGCATACAGGACAACAATACCTATCTCAATTCAATTACAGTAGGCGGAGACCGTAATTTTTATGTCAAGAAGTTCGATAAAGATATTGTGGATAAAAAGAAAAATATCGTAGATACCAATCAAAAAATAAAGTTTATAGACAGTAATCTAAATCAACTTTCAGATATGTTGTTTAACCAGAAATCATGGTCTAAGTTCTTGAATTCCATTACCGATAAAGCGGCGGTTCAAGATGTGGATATCCAGTATATTAAAAATAAATATGTAGACAACAACGGAAGTTTCGGGTATGTACTGGAAATTGCTGTAGGGTGTAAAGGTGCATACAAAGGGATCGTGAAATTCATGAATGAATTGGAACAAAATCGTTTGGTGACAGATATCTATGGTACAAAGTTCTCATTGGATACTAACTCATCTGATATAGTTGCTGATATCAATATCTCAGTATGGGGGATCAATCACTAATGAAAAAGTTACTATTATTATTTGCTGTATGCGGTACTTATGTTTTTGCTGATCTTTCTATGGATCAGATCAGAGATATGGTCGTGAAGATCCATGAAAAAAGAGAGGGTATTGCACTGGACAGTCTGGAAGATACCAAGGAGCCTTTTGTAAGGTTGGCAGAAGAGAATAATGTGACAACATTTGTTATTCCCGTCAAAGAAGAGGCCACCAAGTTAACATTGCATGCGATTTTAAACGGAAAGGTTTATATCAATGATGAATGGAAGAAGATCGGTGATGAAGTAGGCGGATTCACATTAAAATATATTGGTCAAAAAGGCGTGGTGCTCAGAAATGGAAACCAGATTAAAAAGTTATTTCTTCATAAAGAAAAAGAGAACTTTATAACGATAGAAGGAGAGGAATAAAATGAAAAAATTACAACATACGGGGGCAAAATTTTTTGTTGCCTTATTGCTGGTATTTACTGGCAGCAGTTTAGTTGCAAATGATTGCTCTACTAAATTATTTTCTGTGACCATTGACAGTAAATTGACCATTGGTGATGTAGTAGACAACCTTGCAGATACCTGTGGACTTACCGTGATCGTCAAAGATGAAGCTGCCAGAGCAAGAATGAATAAAAAGCTTTATTATGTCAAGTTAAAGAACAGTACATTTAAAGGCTTTCTTAATACGATACTTAAAGATAATGACCTGCACTATTCATTAACGGGCAATAAACTTCAAATATCCTATTTGATTACACGCACATTTCGTATACA
>CAZQOC010000181.1:0-3552 GCA_964594745.1 uncultured Sulfurovum sp. | reverse complement strand
TTCTCTTCCATCTCTTTGTCTGAGGGCTGTTTATCTATGAATTTTTGGCGTTCTTCTGCCATTTTTTCATCGATGGTTTTTTGCTCTTTTGGGAACTTTGCTTCATAGGCGGCAAGTTCTTCAGCAGTGGTTGGTACATCACTCTCTTGTATATTATTGATATCCATTAGTTACCTCCTTGTTCTTTACACTTTTGTGCATATCCATAGACCATATTTAAAAAGGCTTCCAAACTCTGCTGACGCACAGGAGAGAGAAGCTCTACGACACCCATCTCATGCAGTTTTGCAGGATCAAAGGAGAGTATCTCATCTACTGGGCGATTTGCAAAGATTTGCAAGAGCAGGGTGAGCATCCCTTTTGCCATCTCTGAGGTTCCTTCTCCACGTAGAAGCAAGACACCATCTTTACACTCACCCACAAGCCAAGCATCTGAGGCACAACCATTGACGTAAGTTGATTCATTTTTCTCTTCATCTGGTAAAGTCGTATGCTTTTTACCCAAATCAAAGATATATTCCAGTTTGTCATTTGTAGTAGGAAAGAGGTCAAAGTCCTCTTTAAAACGTGCTACAGTCTCTTCCATATTCATAGTTAATCCTTGTGTGCTTCATAAAAGACTTTTTCAAAGGCTTCTTTGATGCGTTCTTGATGTCTTGTGTCTTTGACCTCTTCTATCAGCGTATTGGCAAAGGCAATGACCAGTATTTTTCTAGCTTCCACATAGCTAATACCACGACTTTGCAGGTAGAAAAGTTGTTTTCTATCCAGCTGTCCAGTGGTAGCACCATGCGAAGCTTCGAGTTCATCGATGTAAATCTCCAGCTGAGGCTTGGCTGCCATATAGGCATCATCATGTAGTAAGATGGCTTTAGAATTTTGCTCTGCTTTAGTGTACTTTGCAGCGTGTTCTACACGTATGAGCGCATCAAAGATTCCTCTTGCATTCCCATCTAAGATGTTTTTTGCTTCTTGTTTTGAGGTAGAGTGCTCACCTACATGGACTATCTGTGAGACGGTACCGCGTTTGGAGTCTTCATTAAGATAGAGTAGATGTCCTGCATCTACATGCGCACGTTCTGCCAGTTCTACTTTAAGCAGTTGCAGTGACTGATCACCACCTATATCAAAACTTTTCAGTATGGCATGGGCATTTTTATCTACATTCACTTTATGTGAAGCAACCATACTGTACCCACTGTTTTGCATAGTTTGCATCTTGACGACTCTGAGTGTAGAGTCCTTTGCAAGGTGTATGTCATAACCATAGAGTACAAGTGTGTTTTCTATATCTTCTTCTACAAAGTTTTCATACACGGTGGCATGTCTATTGGCTTGGTTATAGAGTACGATACGGTAGTTAATGAGTGCATCACTCTGTGTAAACCTGTGCTCTATCTCTACCTCTGTATCTCCATCAAGTTCTATCTTGATGGTTAGTGGTGAAAGCAGGTGACCTAGGTAATAGAGTGGATCAAAGTGATCTATGTCTATCTCCCCACAGGCTTCATTATAGACACGTGTACCTTGTGGTGCAGCAGTCACGACACCGTCGACTATCTCTATTTTGTCAGAGACTTCTGGTGTTTTTGGTATGTAGGAAAGTGTTTGGTACTCTTTTTTAAGTAGTTTTTCTACATCAAAATATCGGTACTCTTCACTTTTTTTACTAGGCATGCCAAGTGCACAAAAACGCTCTACCAAGACATCTCTATTTTTGATATCAAGAAGTGCGTTGAGCTCTTGTAGATTTTTATCTTTTAGTGTTAAGAGATTCATTACTCCTCCTCTATGGTGTCATAACCCGATTCTTCTAATTGTGCGACAAGCTCTGGTCCGGCAGTTTTAATGATGCGACCATCTTTAAGTACGTGGATATAGTCAGGCTCTATGTAGTCCAAGATACGAGAGTAGTGGGTAATGACAAGGAAAGATCGTTTGCTATCTTTCATCTTGTTGATTCCCTCAGAAACAGCTCTAAGCGCATCGATGTCAAGACCAGAATCTATCTCGTCTAGTATGATGACTTCAGGCTCCAAAATAAGCATTTGAAGTATCTCGTTACGCTTTTTTTCTCCACCAGAGAAACCTTCGTTGAGTGAACGGCTGATCATGTCTGACTTCATGCCAAGCATCTCAAGATGGTCTCTCATCATACGCAAGAACTCTGCGGCATTGAGCTCTTCTTTGCCTTCATGTTTACGTTTTGCATTGAGTGCTGTTCTTAGGAAATAGGCATTGTTTACTCCAGGTATCTCGACTGGGTGCTGGAAAGAGAGGAAGATGCCTTCTAAAGCTCTCTCTTCAGGCTCCATCTCATTGATGTTTTTACCTTTATAGATGATGTCTCCACCGGTGAGCTCCACATCATAGTGTCCTACAAGTGCTTTAGAAAGCGTCGATTTACCTGCACCGTTTGGTCCCATGATAGCATGTACTTTTCCTGGTTCAAGTTCTAGGTTTAGCCCTTTTAGTATCTGCTTATCACCTATCTTTGCTTGTAAATTCTCAATTTTCATAATACTCATCCTACACTTCCTTCTAATGTTAATTCTAATAATGCTTTGGCTTCTACTGCGTACTCCATAGGGAGTTGGCTAAAGACCTGTTTACAAAAACCGTGGACAATCATCGACACGGCATCTTCTTCGTTGATACCTCTTTGACGGAGGTAAAAGAGTTGTTCATCGCTGATTTTCGAGGTGGTTGCCTCATGTTCTACCTGTCCTTTGGTGTCTTTGGACTCCAGGTAAGGGAAGGTATGTGCACCACAGTTAGACCCTATGAGCAATGAGTCACACTCTGAGTAGTTTCTTGCACCTTCAGCACTCTTGTTTATCTTGACCAGACCTCTGTAGGTATTTTGCCCTTTCATGGCAGAGATACCTTTGGAGATGATGGTAGAACTTGTGTTTTTACCCAAGTGTATCATCTTTGTACCCGTATCAGCCTGTTGTGCCAGAGTAGTGACGGCAACAGAGTAGAACTCTCCAACAGAGTTGTCTCCTTTTAAGATACAACTAGGGTATTTCCATGTAATGGCTGAACCTGTCTCCACCTGTGTCCATGAGATTTTGGAATTCTCACCTTCACAGATACCTCTTTTGGTTACAAAGTTGTAAATCCCACCTTTACCGTTTTCATCTCCAGGGTACCAGTTTTGAATGGTAGAGTATTTGATCTCGGCATCTTTCATGGCTACGAGTTCCACAACGGCTGCATGAAGCTGGTTGTCATCACGTGTAGGCGCAGAACATCCTTCGTTGTAGCTTACATAGCTTCCCTCATCTGCTACGATGAGTGTACGCTCAAACTGCCCTGTGTTCATGGCATTAATCCTAAAGTAGGTACTAAGCTCCATAGGACAGCGTACCCCTTTTGGGATGTACACAAATGTACCATCAGTAAAGACTGCAGAGTTGAGTGCTGCATAGTAGTTATCTGCCATAGGCACGACTGAATACATATATTTTTTAATGAGTTCAGGATGGTTTTCTATCGCTTCAGAGATAGAACAGAAGATAACCCCATGCTCTGCAAGTTCTTCAGAGT
>CAZQOC010000180.1:0-3577 GCA_964594745.1 uncultured Sulfurovum sp. | reverse complement strand
TAACATCATTGTAACAACATATTTTGAACACTCCAATGAAGCCACTAAAGTACTGGTACATACACCTGTATGGGGACTTGGTCTGGACTTTTTGTATGGAGAGAAAAATGTTGAACATCTTGCTCTCATTGAGAAAAGTGGTAAAAAGCTCATTGCAGGTGTAGTTGATGGTAGGAACATATGGAAAAATGACATTGCTAAAACATCTGCATTATTAGAAGGTATTGCAAGTAAAGTCAGTAAGGAAAATATCTTTGTTTCTACTTCATGTTCCCTGTTACATACCCCATTTACACTCAAGTACGAAGAGAAAATGGATGCAGAGATAAAAAACTGGCTTGCCTACGCCGTAGAAAAGCTTGATGAAGTTTCTCTTGTTAGTAAAGTTTTCTTTGGACAAACCCTCAGTGAAGAGGAAGCAAAAGCACTAAACGCTAACAAAGAAGCCAATACCTTAAGAGCCAATTCTACACGTATTCATAACAAAGCGGTACAAAACAGAGTAGAGAATTTTACTAAACTGACACGTGAGGGTCTTTATGAAGAGCGTATCAATATCCAAAAAGAGATTTTGGGGTACAAAGATTTGGCTACGACAACCATCGGTTCTTTCCCTCAAACGCCTGAAGTACGTAAAGCAAGAGCAGACTTTAAAAAAGGAGCTATTTGCACAGAAGACTACGAAAATGAAATGAAAGCGTACATTGATGAGTGTGTAGCATTCCAAGAGGAGTGTGGACTTGAAGTACTTGTACATGGTGAACCAGAGCGTAACGATATGGTAGAGTACTTTGGAGAACAACTTAACGGATATGGATTTAGCCAAAATGCTTGGGTACAAAGTTACGGAAGCCGTTGTGTAAAACCACCCTTTATCTACGGAGACATCAGCCGTCCTAAGCCTATGACGGTAGAGTGGATGACCTACGCACAGTCCAAAACAAACAAAATCATGAAAGGAATGCTCACAGGACCTGTCACCATACTCAACTGGTCATTTGTACGAGATGACATGGCTAGGGGTGAGGTTTCCAAACAAATTGCAGTGGCACTCTCCGATGAGATAGATGACTTGCAAAAGGCAGGCATTAAGATGATACAGGTAGATGAAGCGGCATTTAAAGAGGGCTATCCACTCAGAACTGAGAATATACCTGATTATGAGGCATGGGCAGTACGAGACTTCAAAATCTCAGTAAGTACTGCATACAAAGAAACACAGATACACACCCATATGTGTTATTCTGAGTTTAACGACATCATACGTACCATCGAGGCAATGGATGCCGATGTGATTTCCATAGAGACAGCACGTTCAGGAAATGAACTGCTCAAAATCTTTAAAAAGGTTGGATACAAGCAAGAGGTTGGCCCTGGTGTGTATGATATACATTCACCACGTATCCCAAGTGTCGAGGAGATGGTAGAACAGATTAAGTTACTCTTAGAAGTACTCCCAAAAGAGCAACTGTGGATCAATCCTGACTGTGGGCTAAAAACACGTAAATGGGAAGAAGTCAAACCTAGTTTGGTTAATATGGTTGAGGCAGTAAAAGAGGTACGTGCAACACTAGTGTGATATATTTGAAGCGTTGCTTTCTGCGCTTCATCTAAAGTCATATTAAGCTATAATTCGCCACTAATTATTCATATAAAAGGTTATTGCATGAGAGCATTATTAAGCGTAAGTGACAAAGCAGGGATCGTAGAATTCGCACAGGGTTTAGAAAAACAAGGTTGGGATATCATCTCTACAGGTGGTACATACAAGAAGCTCAACGAAGCTGGTGTAAAAGTCATCGAGATAGATGAGGTGACGAAGTTTCCAGAGTGTTTTGAAGGACGTGTGAAAACACTGAACCCTTACGTGCATGGAGGAATCCTTCATAAACGTGGTGATGAAGGGCATGTGGCACAGGCTAAAGAGCTTGGTGTAGAGGGTATTGACCTTGTGTGTGTGAACCTTTACCCATTTAAAGAGACTATTGAACGTACAGAAGACTTTGATGAGATTATCGAAAATATCGACATTGGCGGACCAACGATGGTACGAAGTGCAGCAAAGAACTTTAATGACGTGCTCATCGTGACTGATGCTAATGACTATGCTTCTGTACTTACAGCACTTGAAAATAAAGAAGATACACTGGAGTTCAGACGTGGGCTTATGATAAAAGCGTTTGAACATACAGCAGCGTACGACTCTATGATAGCCAACTACATGAACGGTAGATTTAACAACGGCTTTGGTGAGTACCAGTTCATTACGGGTAAAAAGTCTTTTCAAACACGTTACGGAGAAAATCCTCACCAAGATGGGGCACTCTATGAGTTTGATAATCACTTTACTAAACACTTTAAACAAGTTAAAGGTGAGGCATCGTTTAACAACATCAATGATGTCAATGGCGCACTAAAAATTGCTTCGAGCTTCGGTGATGAAAATGCAGTGTGTATTGTTAAACATGGAAACCCTTGTGGGTTTGCATTACGTGAGACACTGCTTGACTCTTATGTGGAAGCATTGAAGTGTGACCCTGTATCGGCATTTGGTGGGGTAGTGGCTGTCAATGGTGTGGTAGACGCACCTTTGGCTGAAAAGATGAATGAGATCTTTTTAGAAGTTGTCATGGCAGCAGACTTTACGCCTGAAGCCTTAGAGGTATTTGAGAAGAAAAAACGTTTGAAGTTATTTTCTCAAGGTGATACTAAACTGGTGATGTCTAAAGACTCTCATGACTTCAAACATGTAGATGGTGGATTTGTCTACCAAAATGCTGACTGCATCTGTGACAATGAAGTACATAATGCAGAGAAAAAGTCTGAACTTACTGCAACTGCACAAGAGATGAAAGATTTGGAGATAGCATGGAAAGTAGCAGGATTGACTAAGTCTAACTGTGTCGTGTACGTGAAAGACTCTGCGATGGTGGCAGTAGGTATGGGTATGACCAGCCGTGTAGATGCGGCACAATGTGCCCTTAAAAAAGCAAAAGAGATGGGACTGGATGTAAGTGGTGCTGCTATGGCATCTGAAGCCTTCTTCCCATTTCGTGACAGCATAGATGCCGCGGCTCAAGCAGGTGTGAAAGCCATCATCGAGCCTGGTGGAAGCATCAGAGATGATGAGGTCATCGAAGCAGCCAATGAACATGGGATTTCACTTTACTTTACTACTGTGAGACACTTCTTGCATTAATCTATAAGATAGGCCTTTTGGCTTATCTTTCTTCTTAGCCCTTACGGCAAATTACACTATAATATCTCTATTAAATTTAGGATATTATCATGAACAAATTACTCATCATCTGGAGTGCTTCCTTTTTAAATTGAAATTAAACTTAAGCAAATACGTTCTACTATATAATTTAAACAGTTACTATTAAGAAAAAGGAGTCAACGTTATGAAAAGTGCTTACTAGATATCTTTTTCGTCTTAATAAAAATATACCTAACACTAGAAGCTTTTCTAACTCACTATTTTCTTTATATGATACTTTAAACTATTTCTATAATGAGGCAAAAAGATGAAGATAGCTATAGCAGGGACGGGATATGTAGGACTTTCAAATGGGAT
>CAZQOC010000179.1:0-3589 GCA_964594745.1 uncultured Sulfurovum sp. | reverse complement strand
TGTCACTTACAGGAATCTTTCATTTAAGTGAAAACAACTTTGAAGTTGAAGAGGCATATGCTGAAAGTACAGGACTTGGGTATGGTTTAAAAGCAAAAATCGGAAAATTCCGTTCAAATTTTGGACGTATTAATGTACAGCATTCACATGTACAAGACTTTTCAGATATGCCTTTAGTATATACAGCCTTTTTGGGTGGACACGGTATAGATGACATTGGTGCACAGCTTCAGTGGACACTTCCAACAGATACATACTTTATGGCAGGATTTGAAGCTTTACAAGGGAAAAATCCAAGTATGTATGGGGTTGATGCTATTGCTCCAGAAGGAGATGAAGAGAATATTGTCGTTGATTCTCCAAATCAGCCAAACTTACTCATTGGGTATCTAAAAAGTTCATTTGATATTGACAACACATCAGTGCTTTATGGTGCTTCTATAGCTTATGGAGACAGTAGAGTAAATCATCTATCAGATGAAGAACCGCATGCGTTCGTTGCCAAAAGTTATCTTTATGGAGCAGATCTTACAGTAAAACACTATTTTGACTCTTATTCCTATTTATCATTCCAGGGAGAATATCTTTACCGTGACATGGATGGTGATTTTTATACATATAGTGATGATGAACAGACAGCATTTAATATCACTCCAACAGTCAAAGAGCAAGGTGGTTATTATGCCCAGCTTGTCTATGCATACAATCGTAATTATAGATTTGGTATAAGATACGACAATATCAATAAAAATGACATTATGAAAAATAATTTATCTCTAAATACAGAAAATAACTTTGATAGATATACAGCTATGATTGACTATTCTCCAAGTGAATTCACGAGATTTAGATTACAATATAATCAGAATAATGCAATGTTCAATGAAGAAGGCGAAAGACAAAATATCAACAGTCTAATCCTGCAAATGAATTTAGCAATAGGCGCACATGGCGCACATGCATTTTAGGAACAACCAATGAAAAAAATAACTTTACTTTTAACACTACTGTCCACACTTATTTTTGCCAAAGTCAATATGGTAGCATCCTACCCTTACCTTGGAAAGATTATACAAGAGGTAGGAGGAGACCAAGTCAAAGTCAAAGTGCTTGCCTCTGCTAAGTTTGACCCACATTTTGTCATCCCAAAACCTTCACTCATCCCTACTCTATCTCGTGCAGATATGCTTGTAGCCAATGGTGCGGGACTAGAGATAGGTTGGCTTCCGCCACTACTTAAAAGTGCGAACAACCCTAAAATACGCATAGGAACAGAAGGATTTGTAGATGCGAGCCGTGCCATCCGTCTTATGGATGTACCTAAGTCTGTTTCACGTTCTATGGGTGATATACACCCTGAGGGTAACCCACATTTCGATACCGACCCACACAATGTACTGCCTATTGCTAAACTTGTAGCCAAAAAACTGATGACTTTGGATAGTTCACATAAAAATGACTATGCACAAAATTTAAAAGCATTTACGCAAAAGTGGCAGACATTTCTCAAAGGCTTTGATGCCAAAATGAAAAGCTGTAAAGGCAAAAAAGTCATACAGTACCATGAACTCTATAACTATCTTCTCAAACGCTATGGCATACGCTCTTTCGACAACATCGAACCGCTTCCTGGCATTTCTCCTAGTTCAAAACATACCCTTGAACTCATCGATGAAATGAGTAAAGATCACATCATTACCATCCTACAAGATCCATACCATGAGAAAAAGACAGCTAAATTTATCGCTGCTAAGACAGGTGCAAAAGTGGTGGTACTTCCTCATGATGTAGGTGCTGTGAGTGGCACAAAAAGTCTAGAATCATTTTACAACACTATAGCAGAGCGTTTATGTCACTAATCACACTACTCTACCCTGCATTTATACTGGCGATACTTTTAGTCTTTATTCATGCTATCTTTGGATTAGAGATTATCAAACGCGGGGTCATTTTTACAGACCTTGCTATAGGACAATTCGCTGCCATCGGGGTAGCGATGAGTCTGCTTTTCTTTGAAGGTAACTACAGCTTTGTACTTACCTTGGTATTTGCCCTTATCGGTGCAGGACTTATCTCCTATGCAAGCCATAGAGTCAAACATATAGAAGCCTTTATCGGGATGCTCTATGCTTTGGGAGCGAGTAGCATCATCGTCCTTTTGTCTAACACCACACAAGGTACAGAACTTTTTAACAAACTCCAAGCCACAGACATACTCTTTACAACCACTTCGGACCTATGGGAACCATTTATTTTATATACCGTGGTTGCTTTGCTCTTTTTTGGCTTCTACAAAAAACTCTCAGGTATATCAAAAGAAATGCTCTTTTTTGGCTTACTCGCACTCACCGTGACTTCTTCTGTACAGCTTGCAGGTGTACTTGTGGTTTTTGTACTTCTCATCGTACCTGCATTTTTAGCGTTGCTGCAACACACATTTAAGCCTCTTTATGTTTCGTGGACAGTCGGCTCTTTTCTTGTAGTCATTGCAATGATTATTTCTTATCAATTTGATTTACCAACAGGATACAGTATCGTATTTATCAGTTCATTTGTAGGGATAATAAGTGCTTTGATTTTGGGGAAAGAGAGATAAGTTTTGATTAATATGTGCCTTGATTTTCAAACCATATAATACCTGCTCCTCTTACTTCTTTATAGAAGAGTAAGGAGAGAAGTTAGCTAAAAAATTTTAGCTCATAGAAGGAACATCTGAGTTAATCGTTACTTTCTTTTTCGTACTATTTTGCTCTTTTGTTTCATTGGATTCTGTCTGTTTTTTTTCTTGAGATTTCTGTTCTATTTTTTTAGGTGTTGCTGCTTTTCCATTAATATGTATATTCGATTGTATGGTTGGTACATTTTTGAGTTTTTTAACTGAAATAACCAATTTACCATCTTTATACTCTGCTGTAATACTTCCTGCATCTGCATCGCTTGGAAGAGGGATACTTTGTTGGTACATACGCATAGAACTTGATGTAGTAAAACTATTGGCTGTTTTGTTTTCTTGTTTTTCAATGATTTTTGCGGTGATACTCATCACACCATCTTTTGCATTGATATCTATATTGTTTTCCTTATTTTCAGGGATATTTGTAATATATTCATAATGGTCTTTTTTATCTTCAAATGCTTGTGGTTGAGATATTTTATATGTCCCTAGTGGACTTACTAGTCTCGTATTGCGTTGCTGCATTCTTTGGTGCATACGGTTAAACATTTTATCCATATTTTGTTGCATTTGCATCATCTCTTTAAAGATGTCATCACCAAATGGATCTTGCATAAATGGATCATTTGCCTGTAGTGAAAGTGTTGCAAATAAAGGCAACACTAAAAGTGAAAGTTTATTGTTTAGCATGTTGTGCTCCTTATGATTTGTGTATTGCAATTATAAAAAGCTAAGTTTAACGGAATTTAAATCGTGGAGTTAGATCATTCATGGAAAGTTCTTCGACATTCGTTTTACCCATAACAGCAAGGAGTGAACGTACACCATGTAAAAGCTGATGATGATAAAAAGCGATATGAGACTTAATGAAAAAAACGTGAGGCTGAAAACCTAATCAAAGTACGGTATAGTAGT
>CAZQOC010000178.1:1379-3589 GCA_964594745.1 uncultured Sulfurovum sp. | reverse complement strand
ATGTATACTACACAGCTTTTCTAAAGTCAGTTGGTCTGTTGTCTGCACCCCATTTGCCTTCGACAAGCTCAGGGAACGGTCACTGAGCTTATCGAAGTGCATCTCCATCAAATGCACTATTTCCTTCGCTAACTTACGCACATCTTTACCCTGTACACCTGAGCCAAGAAGTATGGCTAGTAGTTCATCATTTTTAAGGGCTTCTACCCCTTTGTTAAGGAGTTTTTCTCTGGGTTTGTCGTCTTTGTGTAGGTCTTTTAGTGCCGTCATTTGAGAAACCCTATTACTTTCTCCTCTGCCACTTCAGATGAGGCTACGAGTTCATCAAGTGCTTTTTTTAGTTCTTTATACTGCTTATCAGACTTGCGTTCAGCTGCCATGATTTGTTTAGCTAAAGTGTTGTAGTGTTTGCTGAACTCTCGAAGTTTTTTGAAGGTACGGATGATGGCGATATTGGTTTGAACTGCCACTTTGGAATTCAGTACCGTGGCAAGCATATAAATGCCTTCTTCTGTAAAGGCATAGGGTAATGCTCCACCTAAGTGCTGTTTAGATGGTATCGCATTTTGCGATACCATAGATGTAACTTCTTTATCTGTGAGTTGAAACATGAAATCATTGGGGAAACGTTCGCTATTTCTTTTAACTTGTTCTCTAAGTCGTATCGATTTAACTCCATATAACTGCGATAAATCCCTATCTAACATCACTTGTTTATCCCTCAAGGTAACTATCTTAGAACTTATTTCACCTTGTACTACTAATTCATCCACAACATTCTCCTAGTAAATATAGGAACATTGTAATGTAAAAAATAATATGAAGTTAAAAATATGTCATATTGACATATTTTTACAAAAACACTTCCCAGAACTCAGGATATTCGGAAGCAAACTGTGTAAGTCTATGAGTGACACCTGTGCGTATGACATCACTTTTACAAAGAAAGAAAAAGACCCGTGGACTGTAGGGTTTGTGTTTGATGGCTACCACATGGGTATACTTTTTTTTGAGGTCATTAAGCAGTGAGTCTATCTGTTCATTGTGGCTAAAACATCGGCTGAGATGTTGGTATACTATGCACACTTCCAAATGAGGTAAACGATAAAAGTAACGTACTTCGTCACTGAAAATATACTTATGTGGGTAGACTTTCTGTCGGTAGTGTGCTTCTAGATTTAAAAACTCAAAACGTTTTTCTGCTCTGTTACATTTGAGTGCCATCCCATTGTCAGGGGCTACAGCTACGATGGGTGAGTCCATCGCAAATGTCAGTGCTGTGTTGAGCCATAAGTATCGGTCTTCCAATGCTTTAGGAACTTCTGTGTAAAAAAACTTTGCGTTGGGCAGGAGTTTGAGGTTTTCCAGTTCAGTCACTTCACGTTTGTCACGCATAATAACATCTAACAGTGAGTGCTCAAGATACTCATCTGTACCCATCATTCGTTCAAAGTAGTCTATGTGTCTACCGTCATTATTCTCTTCCTCTTCACCTTTGTGCATAAACCATATTTGAGAAAGTTCTTTTCCGTCTAGTGGACTTTGCTTGTGGTTGAAAAGGTAACGAAAGAGTTGGAACTTTCCAAAGTCACCAACATCTGCAACATAACGGTCTTGCACCTTTAGGCTGTCGCCTCGTGTATTACTTCTTTGGTATCCTGGTAGACTTCACTTGTATCTTGTTTTATTCCTGACCATGTTCTAGAACATCCCGCTGTCATAAGTGCGAACATAGACAAAAATAATAATATTTTTTTCATCAAGTTTCCTTTGTTTTTAATTCATTACAATTATATACTACAAATATTAATCATCTGTTATTTAGCTCTCATCTTCTACCACATTAAGAGGTTTTGGCACAGCTTTTGCCATGACTTCTACATACACTTCAGTCGCACCTGTGGATTTTACAGTATCTATCGCTTTAATGAGTGCTTCATAAACCACCTCTTGTGCATCGTCTGCTGTAGCACCAACTTTACAGTCAAAGTCCCAATACATCGTTGTTTTATCGGGTAACTCTTTCTTCTTTTCTCGTTTTACATATTTTCTAATATCATTTTTGACTGCTTCAAGCACACGGTCTTCATGTTTTTTTTCATCTGTGAGTTTAAATATCTTTTTCATTATTTTCTCCTGTTATTATTTTTGTTTTGTCTGTTTTCTCTTTTATCGAGCTTGTCTAATTTGGCTTGCAGGTTGGAGCCTAT
>CAZQOC010000178.1:0-1279 GCA_964594745.1 uncultured Sulfurovum sp. | reverse complement strand
TTGTTTCCTGAGCTTGTCGAAGAACGGTTACTGTTTCGGTTTCCACCACCACGTTTCTGTCCGCCCCCTCTTCCATTTTGTATAGGTTCAGCCTGTATGCTAGGGTCAGGCCTAAAAGCTTCTATCTCTACTTTTTTAATGCTCGACTTAGTAAACTTCTCTATGTTCTTAAGAAGTTCATGCTCATCTATACATACAAGAGAGACTGCTTCACCCCTCATCCCTGCTCTACCTGTACGCCCTATGCGGTGTACGTAATCCTCTGGTACATTAGGAAGTTCGAAGTTCACTACATGTGGAAGCTGATCGATGTCTATCCCACGCGCCGCGATGTCTGTAGCTACCAATACACGTACATTTCCTGCTTTAAAGTCTGCCAGTGCTTTAGTACGTGCTCCTTGCGATTTGTTTCCATGTATCGCAGCAGCTTTAATGCCAGAGTACTCCTCTAACTGTTTGCAAAGTCTGTTTGCACCATGTTTCGTACGGGTAAATACCAGTACCTGTTTCCACTCTCCAGCCTTGATGAGCTGTGCAAGTAACTCACGTTTACGGCCTTTGTCCACAGGGTACACTACTTGGCTTATCTGCCTGGAAGTAGAGTTTTCACGTGCTACCTCTACAAGTACAGGGTCTTTAAGGAGTCCTGATGCAAGTGCCTTTATCTCTTTAGAGAAAGTCGCTGAGAAAAGCAGTGTTTGTCTCTTTTTTGGCATGAGTGCCATGAGTTTTTTGATGTCATGAATAAAGCCCATATCAAGCATTCTATCTGCTTCATCCAGTACCAAACACTCCAATGCTGAAAAGTCTATGCCATCCTGAGAGGCAATGTCCAGCAGTCTTCCCGGTGTGGCAATGACTATATCTACCCCTTTACGCAGTGCTGCCAGCTGAGGATTGATGCCCACACCACCAAATATAACCGTAGACCTATAAGACATATATTTACCATAGGTCTTCACCGAGTCAGCCACCTGTGCAGCAAGTTCACGCGTAGGGGTAAGTACAAGCACACGTATCTGCTTCTTTTTCATCTGAGGTTTGGTCTGTGAGAGACGCTCTAAAAGTGGCAGTGTAAAACCTGCCGTTTTTCCTGTACCTGTCTGAGCAGCGGCTAAAACATCTTTACCCTCTATCACTACAGGAATAGCCTGTGCCTGTATGGGTGTTGGCGTAGTATAGCCCTGCTCTTTGAGAGCTTTTAGTAAAGACTCGTTGAGTCCTAGTTCTGTAAATTTCATGATGTTCCTAATGACCAAGCCTTGCATTTTCGCATTTG
>CAZQOC010000177.1:0-3671 GCA_964594745.1 uncultured Sulfurovum sp. | reverse complement strand
TCTTTTGAAAGAGTATCGTAAATGAAAATTGCGAACTTTATTTTACACTATCTGCATTACACTAATACGAAAACTTATTAAACTATAGCATAAAATATATACATCTTTATATCTGACAATAATATCCCAAGGTTTATAACCTTTCGGCAAATTAACTTTTTGTATATTCACTTTATTTTTCTCAAGGGATGTAGCTATATAAGCTCCAAAAGGAATACCCTGATGACTATTGTTATGGATATATGCACCTAAATAAATAGCTTTATTTTTAAGCGATTCTGATCGAATAATTTTTTTAGTTTTTTTAAAGTCTAAATAGGTATTTGGAAATAGTCTATTACTATCAAGGTCATATCTTTCTTTAAAAAAGATACCATCATATTCACCTACACTATAATAATTTTTCTTCCTTTTTTTTGACCAATATTTATTTCTATGCCATTTAGGTGAAAATGATTTACAAGCATATAAGTTATTAGATACCTTTAAAAAACTATATACCCTACTATAAGATAAACCCATTTGTTGTATATTCCAATTATGGCCATTATCGCCTGACAGACCAACTGCACTCACAGTATTTAACCCTAGTGCTACAAACAATTTATTATTATATTTTGTTATATCATATACATGTAAAGCATTAGGAATAGTTCTATACTTATTCCACTTACCTTCTTTAGTTCTGGTATAAAAATTACCGAAGTCCCATTTTTGAGTGGCATCATGACCAGGGATATAGAGTTTGTCGTCTAGAATACGAAAACAATCAACTTGTTCTTCGGCTACTGTATATTCAGTTGTAAACTTATCAGATATTGGGTTATAACTAATAATGGGAACTCTTCCTGCATTTGGTGCAGGGCCAAAATTATTGCTATTTCCTGAACCTATATATAATTTTCCATTAAAGACTTGCATATCCCATATATTTCGTGCATAAATAAATTCTCCACTTTTGTATATTATACTATATGGATTTCCTAATATTTCAACTTTTTCTGTAACATCATTTCTACTAAAAAGAAAGGATACGATAAATATACCCAATAAAAAAATACGCATTTGTTTTCTCCCTCCCTAATGAGTTAAACTTACTTTCCCATCAAAACCCCAACTCTCTCTTACGATTGTCTATATATCTTGTAGCACCGTCTACTATGCCCTGTGCCAAACGGTTTTGGTAGTCACTTGTAAAGAGTCTTGCTCTTTCTTTCGGGTTGGTCAGGTACCCTACTTCAATGAGTATAGACGGACGGCTTGCACCTACAAGTACATAAAAAGGTGCAGGTCTTACACCACCGTTTTTAACATCCTTGTATCTGTTTTTGACATGTTTTACCATATGGTTTTGCACATCTATGGCAAGTTTATTGGATTCTATGATCTTGGGGCCATTGAGCACTGAGTCTATGATGACATTTTTGCTTAAATCGTCCGTGCCCTGCAGTACGGCTGCATTTTCGATCGCAGCGATTCTCTGAGACTTGGCATCCCTTGTTTTTTGCAGATAATAGGTCTCAATGCCCTGAACCTGCGAAAACCTGCTTTTATCACCGATCGCGTTGGCATGGATGGAGATAAATACTTTTGCATCTTTCTTGTCTGCAATGCGTGTACGTCCGGAGAGTTTGATAAACCTGTCATTCTTGCGGGTCAAATAGACCCGGTATCCCATAGACTTAAATTTTTTGGCCGCTTTTTGTGCAATCTGCAGCACAAGATTCTTCTCATAAAGTCCCTCAGCGCCCACAGCACCGGAATCATGTCCCCCGTGCCCGGCATCAATGACGATAAAACTGTCCGACCTGTCTACAGACGGACCACCGCATCCTGTAAGCAGTGCCAGAGCGGCTATTGCAACACATAGAGTCTTCATTCTTGTCCTTAAAAATCAATTTCTTTTTTTCTGTTGGTCAGGTAATTGTCCACACCCTCAGCGATACCCTTTGCCAAAAGCCCCTGATAGTGCTGTGTAAAAAGTCTCTTACGCTCTTTAGGATTTGAGATATACCCCAGTTCCACAAGTATAGAAGGACGACTTGCACCCACAAGTACATAAAAAGGCGCATGCCTAACACCACCATCTCTCACTCCGCTGTAGTGTCGGTTGAGGTTGTTCATGATGCGGCTTTGTACATCGATGGCAAGCTTATTGGATTCTATGATCTTGGGACCATTGAGCACAGAATCTATAATGACCTGCTTACTAAGCTTGGAACCGGCCCCTTTGAGTACCGACGCATTTTCTCGTGCGGCAATACGCTGTGACTTTGCATCACGCGTATTTTGCAGGAAAAAGGTCTCCACTCCGTGCACTTTCTTACTGTGTTTCTTTGCTACAGAATTGGCATGAATAGATATAAATGCCACTGAGCCTTTTTGGTCTGCGATGTGTGTACGTTGTGAAAGCTTTAAAAAACGATTTGTTGTGCGGGTCATATGTACGCGGTAGCCTCTTTTTTTAAGCTCTTTGGCAACCTTTTTTGACACTGCAAGAACCAGATCTTTCTCTTTTTTTCCCCCACCTATTGCACCCGAATCATGACCGCCATGTCCTGCATCAATAACAATGAGCTGATTGGCATGTGATCGCCTCGATACAGTGGCATATTGTTTTGATTTTTGCACTGTGCTCTTTTTTTTCTTCTTTGTGATCTTCATATCTATTTTTGGCTTCTTGTAGCGCGTTGCAGGCAAGCAGTTAAAATTTTTAGGAAGAGGTATATGGTATTCTTTTTTGGTGAAGATCGGCTTGTAGGGCGTACAACTGTAGGGCTTGTCATGTTGTACTACGATACGGACGATATTGGGCTTGTATTGGGCTATTCGCAATGAATCATTGAACTTTTTAGATAATTTTGAGCTTGAAAGACGTGTATCTTTAAAATCAAAAACCCGCCTGTATGGCTTAGATAGTGTCATTTGTTTTATCTGTTTTTTGCTGCAAGTGTCTGAAAACTCCAGTCTTAACTCTCCCTTGACCACCTCAGCTTTTTTAAGCGTGTTCGTCAAGGAAAAAAGCAGCATGGTGCTGGAAAAGAATACAAGAAAAAACTTAAGAAGGTTCACCCTAACTCTCTTCCCCATTCATCAGTTTGTTCATCAACTCTTTGACGGTGATGATCTCTTTTAGTCTGTAGCCGTTGGCACCCGTGAAAAAAAGACCTGATTCGGCTATGCCGTCATAGGCATCTGAGAGTCTGTCAGCAATACAGTACCCTACTATCTTCGCCTCTTCACCGCGGTTACACGGTGCCACACAGTTGGAGATACAAGCGATCTTGGGCGCTGTACCTTTTTCGACATCCTCATGCAGTTGTGTTTTGACACCACGTGCCGGATACCCTACAGGCGACTTGAAGAGTTTGATGTCATCTGCTTCAGCCCCTATGATGATATCTTTCATCACTTGTGATGCATCACATTCCACTGTACCTATGAAACGCGTACCCATCTGTACTGCATCTGCGCCAAGTTCCATCATCTTGACAATATCATCATGATCCCAGACCCCACCTGCTGCGATAATCGGCATTGAACCCCAGTTCTTGGCCTCTTCAACCACAGGAGGCAAGATGTTTTCCAGCTGGTTCTCCTCCATGAAACACTCATCATACTTGAATCCCTGGTGCCCACCGGAGAGCGGCCCTTCCACGATGACCGCATCA
>CAZQOC010000176.1:0-3717 GCA_964594745.1 uncultured Sulfurovum sp. | reverse complement strand
TGAGCAATAAAGCCAATACGAAAAACATAATAAATGCTTCCATCATTATTTCCTTTCATTTTCTAAAGTTGCGTAATCATTTTAAATGATATATGTATGCTCCTATTAAAACTTATACGTCAAATGCAAAGCAGGCAAAAAGCCAAACTGCTCATAGACACCGTCTTTTTCATATTTATCGTTATACTTGATACTGTCAACATTCTTTTTGAAAAGAGCATTGATATTCATCAGTTCAAGGGAGACTTCTAGGCTTTTGCCCCCAGTGTATTTGTAGGTTTTTCCTACCTGTATATCTAAATCATAATTGGCATCCAAACGCTTACTATAAGGTGTACCATAAATAGGTTGCACATAATTTTTCCCTTTATAGGTATACGGTTTCGTTCCTACTATAGGTGTATAAGGTGCACCTGAAGAGTATTTTGCATAGGCAGAGGCTCTCCAATTGTTCCAAAAATGATAGTTAGTACTTATCTGCAATGTGTGTGGAATATCTCCTTCAAATCTATACTGTTTGTTACTGTTTGTATTTAACTGACGTTTGGCTTTTACATAAGAGTATGCCAACATAAAGTCAAAGTCATCTATTTTTTTAGTGTACGTCACATCGACACCATAGGCACTTCCTTCACCCACAGCTTCATAATTGTGTAAATCATCAGCAATAGCAAGGTTTTCAAAAGTTTTATAATATGGCTCAATAACTAGAGACGAACTATCTGCAAAACTTTTTTGTACACTCAACGTATAATGATTTGATATTTCTCTTGTATCTATCTTTGGGTTTCCAAATCCTTCTATCGACATAAATGTAGAAGGTCTCTGCGTGTAACGTCCTGCTGCCATAGAGAGTGTCAAATCATCTGATACATCATGTACATATGCCATACGAGGGTCTATACCTGAGCCAAAGTTTTGAAAGTCGGTTTTGTAAGTTCTCACTCCGTAACGCAAGTGGTCACTTGCTGTAATGTCCCAAATATCTTGGGCAAAAAGTGTATACTCTTTGGCTTTAAAAGTTTTATCTAGGTCTATCACATCTTGCTGAGAAATGGGAGCATCGAAATCTGTGGTTCCAGGTGCATTGGAATGTACTTTAGTAGGGGCATTGATTATTTTGGCTTTCCCTCCTAAAGTTACTGTATGATTGTCTAACTCCCACACCGTCTCATGATACAAACCATACTCCTCCAGTTTGGTATCAACAAAATAGTTTGCATCAAAAAATGAAGTATTCTCTTTCTTAGATAGTCTGTAGAGTAAGGTGTGATTTGTCATATTATTTCCCGTATGTATCCATCTGGCACCTAGCGTATCAAATTTAAATGTACCATTGAGCTTCCCTACTGCTACGGGATCTTTTTCTATATTAAAAGTATCATTTACTTTAAATTTATCCTCTGCTCTGATATATTCAAGTGAAAAAAGATCATTATCTGTTTGGTGTGTAAGTACAATTTGTGTGTCATTAAACTGAGGGAAAAGTGTATAGGTAGTCTTTTTTCGTGGGTCATCATCGTCTTTGTCTATTTCATCAATGATTTTATCGGCGATAAGATCAAAATACGATCGCCTAGCACTTACAAATAAAGAGGTGTTTTCACCCAATTTCATATCGTACGCAAAATCTGCATCATACAAACCGATATGAACACGCCCATGTCCTGAACCTGTAGGATATTTGGGTGTTATATCTACAATGGCTCCCATCGATCCATAGGTCACATCAAATCCTCCCAAATAGGCATCCATCTGCCCCGTCATCTCTGGGGCAATAACAGAATGAAGTCCACCCAAATGAAAGACATATCCTAAAGGCAAATGGTTGAGCGAAAACTGTGTCTCACGGGGTTTGGAACCATGAATATAGATGGCTGAACCTGTATCGTTACTGGTACTGGCGATACCTGCAAAAGCTTGTAATGCTTTAATGGGGTCACCATTACTCCCTGCTACTTGTATGGCACGATTTCCACTTATTTGCTTCTGCATGGGTGCGGCTTTCATGTAACCCTCTTTTTGAAAGACAGCATCTCCTGCAAACCCTGTGGTATTTGATGAGTGTTCTTCTTGCGCACTTACGTCTATGGTATCTAGTGTGACATTTTCAGCATTCAAGAGCAAAGGTATAGTGGCGAGACTTAATAGTATTATCTTTTTCATTTTTATCCTTATATTTGATAACACTATTCTAATCTAAAATAATGTGGAAAAAATGAGAAAAGCTTAAGTATTTCGTTAAGTTTTAGCGTTTATCGATTTTAAAAAAACTTCAAGGTTTTTATTGAAGTTTAATGGATTATCCAAATTTGTAAAGTGCCCTGCGTTTTCTATTTCAAAAAGTATAAACCATGGTTCTTTTTTCCATATGGCTATCATGTTATCTAAAAACCGATTTATATTTTCATCTTCTTCTGCTCTAATGACACAAAGTGGTTTTTCTATTTCTTTTATTATCTGTCTGTAGTCAAAGTTTGCGATGTGCGGCAAGGTTACATACAAAGATGTTTTAGAGAGATGCATAAACATCTCATAAATTTTTTGACGGGAAGTTTTATTCACTCCTGTATAACTTCCTATTTTAGCAATCACATAAAGAGGCATAATTTTGATAAACATTTGCGCCATAAGAACAATCAACTTATGTGTTCTTAGATATGGGGTAGTACCAAAAGTAGTAAGAGAATTTATTTTTAATGGATACTTTGTAAGAAGTTCATAACCAATATTACCTCCCATAGAATTACCTACGAAGTGTATCGTTTCTATCTGCAACTCATCAAGCAAAGAGATAATATCATCTGCCATATTTTCTAAAGTATAGTTAGGTTTATGAGGTAGTGTTATTGATAATACTTGATAGTTTTTATCAAAGTAGTGATGTTGTTCTTCAAATTGAGATAAGTTTGCACCTAAACCAGGAACAAAAAGAATTGTTTGATGATGATTTTTTCCTGTGAAATGATAGGTCATCATAGTACCTCTATATTTTCTGTTGATTTCTCATTTTCCACAATAAAATGTGGAAATAGTGAGAACCCTATTTTGAGAACTTTCTTTTAAATTGTTCAGCCGGTAATGCATTAGATAAATCATCCACTATTCTAAATAAAAATCATGTGAGAAAAATGTGAAAGGAAAACTTTTAGTTATTTGCACTAAAATATGACATGAACAATGCATTTTCTAACCTCACCTTGCTCTATGTTGAAGACGATGACATCATTCGTCAAAATGCTGTAGAATACCTCTGCGAGTCATTTAAAGAAGTATATCAGGCTGTAGATGGTAAAGAGGCACTTGAACACTATGAAGCACTGAAACCTGACATCATTATGAGTGATATAGAGATGCCAAGCTTGAGTGGTTTAGAGATGGCAAGGAAGATTAGAAAAAAAGACAAAACCATCCCCATCATCATCACCACAGCCTTTACTGACACAGAGTATATGCTCCAAGCCGTCGAGTTACAACTTATTAAATACATCGTTAAGCCCATCAACTCTAAAAAACTATCTAATGCACTCAATCTTCTCATGGAACATCTTAACATCAATAACATTGTCACTTTAGATAAAGAGAAGTGTTATGACACCTTAAATAAATGTTTTATGATAAACAATGACATCGTTACACTGACAAAAAAAGAGCTTCAACTTCTAGATTTACTGGCAAAGAACCATCACAGAGTGGTGACCTATGAAGAGATAGAAT
>CAZQOC010000175.1:1523-3737 GCA_964594745.1 uncultured Sulfurovum sp. | reverse complement strand
CTTAAATCTTTCTCTATCACTTCAGTCTCACAGGCAAATTCATCACATTTTGCTTCAAACTCCAAAAGCATGGAAGGGGAGTTATCTACAGCGACTATTTTTTTGACATAGGGTGCAACAAAATAACTCAAAAGCCCTGTACCTGCACCAAAATCCATGAGTTCCATAGATTTATCTAGTTTTATATTTTTTACTATGAGTTCTGCAATACCTTTGGCATTCTGTACCCGTTTAGAGTTCATGTCCCATGATTTTGACTTATGTGCAAATAGATCTTCTTGTTTTTTCATTCCGTCTCCATATTTTTTAATTTTAAAATGTCATTTATTTAATATTTTTTAGTATTTAGCTAAAATAGCGTCTCTTGTTTCTCTATTTTTATGTTATCCCAAAACAAATCTACATGTTTTTCGAACATAGAAACCACCGAAGAGGTAGATTTCTTGTCTAATTTTAGCAAAGTTACCTGCATTTGGTAAAAAAAGAGGGGCGAAAAGAACTCATTTGCCAATAATAAAGGGTCAGAAGACTTGATCTGCTCCGCCTGCATCATAGCAAAGAGGATACCTGAGAGCTTTTTGACGTTTTCCTGGTAAAAATGCTCATTATATATCTCACGTATGCGTTCATTGCGAAAGATCTCCTGCATAAGTAGCCTGTAAAGCGCCTCATTTTGCCCGTCAAAGCCTAAAAGCTTGAAAGTAGTAGCGATGCTAGCCAAAAGGGCTTTACCCTGTTTATGAAGCTCCTGTGCATCCTTACCGTCAAACAACGTGACTATGGCTGAGGAGGTGAGGTTGCTTATAAGGGTTTCAAGTATCTCATCTTTGTTTTTAAAGTGGTTATAGAGGGCACTCTGCTTCACTCCCATAGCCCCAGCTATGTCTCTTACTGTTGTAGCCTTATATCCTTTGGCTGAGAAGAGTTTGAGTGATGTTTTCAGTATTTTCTCTTTGGTTTTACTTCCTTTAGAAGGTAGGGAAGTGACGCTCTGCTCGTTCATAGATGCTCCTTTGATGCTATTATAGTGAACATCTGTTCATATGTCAAGTATGTCAATTTATTATTTATGAACACTTGTTCTTTTAGTTTCTTTGAGTATATTATTTAAAAGAACAGTTGTTCACTTATTTTATCCTACACACTAATTAAAGAGAACAATTGTTCACTAAATATGCTTTATTGCCCTATATATCTATGTTTGTGTAGATATGGTATCTAGGATAATCTTACATAGGGATATATATTGCTATCGTTACAATTTTTATGTTAAATAATATTAAATAATTGGGCGTTTTCATTGTATGCAATGAAATATGAAGACAATGAGATGCTAGTAAATAAAATCACTGTAGCTAAAATAAAATCCCAAAGAGATTGTAAAACGTCAATAATCCAAAAAAGGAAATATCTAAAAATGTATGGTTGTAAAAATTAAACCTAAAATATGATACTTGATAAAATCACAATAGATCACCATAATCAAAAAGTACACTCTATGATTTATCTTAATTTCTAAATACTACAAGTTGATGCTAATGAAAAAATCTAACTTGAAGTATGTAGATTGATATAGTAAGAGTAAAATCCCATTTTACACATTTTTATAAATCATTATGTGTACACATAAATACACACAGAAGGAGAGACTTACTTTTTTAATAGAATTTATATTATGTTAACCAATATACATTTATAACGTTAAAACAACCAAAAAGCATATCTCTATGCTAATAGCTGTCTATTTTGTTTGGCAACACTTTGTAGTTCTGCGCGTGTCTTTGCATCTAAGGTTTTTTGTTTTATGCTGCTGACCATACTTAACAGTGTGTCATAACTCTCTAACGTGACACTTTTTCTAAACAACGCTTCATTACTCAAGTATTTTAAAACTTCTTCTTTGCTAATGCTTTTACATCCATCCAGTAAGTTCTCCATCATACGTGCAAAAAGATCTTCATCTTCAGCCACGAAGTTTTGACTTATCATTTCTGCTGCATCTTCATCGAGTCCGCGTTTATGTAAAATGTTAGCAATACTTGTAGAGACCCTGGTTTGTTGCTGGGTTTGTATGTTTGTGGTAGGTTTAAATGTTTCTGCAACTGCAGGGTTAAATGCCAGTACCGAGACAAAAAGCGTAATGCGAAGTATGTTTTCTTTACTCATTATAAATCCTTTGAACCATTTTAGTTAAAAAAGGTAAATGCTTTGCTT
>CAZQOC010000175.1:0-1423 GCA_964594745.1 uncultured Sulfurovum sp. | reverse complement strand
TACTCATTATAAATCCTTTGAACCATTTTAGTTAAAAAAGGTAAATGCTTTGCTTAAAAACTTTAGTCAAAGTGACTAAAGTTTATTTATACTTATGAGTTTAGTATTATTTTCCCCCACATTTACCTGCTGCGCATTTCATACTTTTCATCTTCTCTTTTTTCTTCATCATATGTTGTTTTCTTTTTTCCATAAGGTAAGTGTATTGTTCTGCAGAGAGTATGGCTTTTGTTTTATCGATGCAAGTTAGGTGTACCATGGTAGCTTCACTTTCCAGTGCAGCAAGTTTCTCTACCTTTGCTTTAAGCTCAGTAGCTTTTGTGCCTGCTTTACTTGCCTCTATGATCTCTTTTCTAAGTGCCATCACTTCTGGTTTGAGTTTCTTCACTGCTCCCATAGTCTCTTTACGTACTAAAAGAAGTTTACCTTTTTGCTCGTCAGTAAGCGCCAGCCTCGCATCATCCCAACTTTTCATAATCAACTTCGTCATATGTGGCAAACCATGCTTTATGAGAAAGGGTGAGTTCATACGTTTTTTATGCATTTTCTTATGCATCTTACCACCCTGCTTTGCTTTATCCATCATCCCTGCTCCGCATTTCCCAGCTTGACACTTCGTACCTTCTGCCTGTGCAGTGACCAGTAGTAGTGAAAGTGCGGTGAGTGACGTGATTGTTAGTTTTTTGATCATTGTTAGTCCTTTTGTATTTTGGTAGGACTATTTTATAGTAGGTTTGTTAATTGGGTGTTAATGGCTAAGTAACATGGATGCTTTTATCATTTCTCTTGCAGTAATTTCTTTAAAACTCAATGTATACCCTGCTTCTTTTGCATTCGTTTCTGACCCAACGTTTAAAGTATTTCTTTATCCGAGAACAGAAGTAAAAATAACATCGCCACACGTTCATAATCCACATCATCACGTATAACATGTTTATGGTAATTGCGTTGCCATATACGTTTTTGAAATGGTGGGAATGTGCCTGTTTTTACCATTTTGATGTATGTGTTTGTCGTTTTTGATTTAAATGCCCCAATAATGTCACCAACCGTAGGGGCTCCCTTTATGGGTGCCCTTGATGTTGTTTTGGATTTTAAATTTGTATCCACATTAAGGGTACCCACAAGGGGCACCCCTACGGTATTCATATCATTTTTATCATCCACAATTTCAATAATCCCATGTATATGATTTGGCATAATGACAAATTCGTGTAAATATACATTTGGAAAATCATCCATTATATGATGCCACGATGCATAAACCATCTCTCCCGCCTCATTCAAAATCATCGTCCATCCACAATCCCACCAAATAAATGCTCTCTATTTTGCGTACAAATCGTAACATAATAATACCCTGATCGTGAATAATCATAATATTTTAAACGAATAGAACGACGGTTATATTTATAAATATTAC
>CAZQOC010000174.1:0-3742 GCA_964594745.1 uncultured Sulfurovum sp. | reverse complement strand
TCATTGACTTAAATAGTTGTTATTTTATAAGATTGAGGAAGAAAGTGTGTAGATATTCCCTCATAAGAGAGGGAAGAGGGTCTTAACAAGAGTAAGTAGTAATGTACTCGTGTGCTGTTGGGCGACCTTCTACAGGGATTACGTGTCTGTCGAACATGTAGTCAACGTACTCTTGTACGTATTCTGGACTCATGATAGGTGCGAGGAAGTCATGATCTTTTTCAAGTCCTTCTAGCGCATCTCTAAATGAGTTTGGAAGCTCAGGAATTTTTCTCTCTTTAAGTTCCTCTCTTGTAAGTTCAAATAGATCTTCGTTAAATGGACCAACTAAATCATACCCACCTTTTTGGATACCATCAAGACCAGCTGTCATAAGTACTGCAAAGGCAAGATAAGGACATGAAGTAGAGTCTGGGAATCTAGTCTCAATTCTAGTCGCTTTTTCGCCTGCACCATAAGGGATACGACAAGCAGCCGAACGGTTTTGACTAGAGTAAGTTAAAATACGTGGTGCTTCAAATCCTGGAAGTAGTCTCTTAAATGAGTTTGTACTTGGGTTTGTAAAGGCAGCTACCGCTTCTTTGTGTGCAAAGATACCAGAAAGGTAATCAAGAGCAGTTTTAGAAAGGTTTGCATATTCACCCTCTTTATAGAAAAGGTTTTTGCCATCTTTCCATAGTGATTGGTGTACGTGCATACCGTTTCCGTTATCATTATAGATTGGCTTAGGCATAAATGTTGCTGTTTTACCATTAAGGTGTGCAACCATCTTAACTACATATTTATATTTTTGAACGTTATCTGCTGCTGTAATAATGTCGTTAAATACGATACCGATTTCATGTTGACCCTGTGCCACTTCATGATGACCAAGCACAACTTCTAAGCCTACTTCTTCAAGAAGCATCATCATCTCTGCTCTTAAGTCTACACCAGAGTCTGTAGGCATTACCGGGAAGTATCCACCCTTGATTCTAGGTCTGTGACCCATGTTTCCGTATTCTCCGTAGTCTTCGGCATCGGCCCAGTGACCTTCGTCTGTTTCTACTTTAAATGACTGGTGGTTGTCATTATCAACAATTTTCACATCATCAAAGATGAAAAATTCATTTTCAGGACCAAAGTATGCAGCATCCGCTACACCTGCATCATCCAATGCCTTGAGTGCCTTTTTGGCGATAGATCTTGGACATTTTGCGTAAAGTTCGTTTTTGTAAATATCATATACATCACAAATAAGAATTACTGTACTGTCAGCTGTAAAAGGATCAAGGAATGCAGACTCTACATCTGGCTTAAGAAGCATGTCTGATTCATTGATTGGTTGCCAGTTTTCGATAGATGAACCATCAAACGGGAGACCAGCTTCAAGCATACCATCATCAACTGCTGATGCTCTGTATGAAATATGGTGCCATGCACCTTTAATATCTGTAAATCTAAAGTCAATGAATTCTACTTCATTTTCCTCACAATATTTGTTAAACTCTGCCATGTTGTTCACGAATTTACCCATGTGTAACTCTCCTAATTTAATTTATTCGTACATTATAACCACTCTAAAATAAATAAGTGCAGGAGTCCTGCCTAAAAAGTAATCAATTGTTTATCTCGACCTTTAAATGTAACAGCTTTGGTGTATCCGATGTCATGTGCCAGTGCTGTAGCCAAGTCATATCCTAAGCCTATATGTTCAACTGCATGGGCATCTGAAGAGAAGGTGATAGGGATATCCAGTGCATATGCCTCTTCAAGTAAAGCCCGAGAAGGGTACATCTCTCCTACGGGTTTGCGTAGTCCTGCTGTGTTTATCTCCATAACCATATTGGATTTCTTTATGGCCTGGAGTGCATTTTCTGCTAAAGAGGTTATCTCTTTTTTGGGCATAAACTTAAAGACCTTTATAAGGTCAAAGTGCCCAACAATGTCAAACTTTCCAGACTCTGCCATAGCTTCCGTGGCTTCAAAATAGGCTTGCCATATCTCATCGATATCTTTGTTTTTCCATCCACCTATAAACTCCGGGTTGTCAAAACCCCATTTGTCGATGAAGTGCACAGAACCTATGAGGTAGTCTACATTAGCATGCAGTACTCTCTCATCCATGTGCCCTTGAAGCCAGTCCACCTCGTAGCCCAGTAGAATGTCGATGTCATTTTTGTATCTCTCTTTCGCATGAAGTATGTCAGAAACATAAGCATCCATCTCATCAAACTTGAGTCTATAGTGCTCATCAAAATCCATAGGGGCATGTTCTGAAAACCCATAGATATCAATGCCTAACTCAATAGCACGTTGAATGTACTCATCGACAGTGCCTTGGGCATGGTTACAGCGGGTGGTGTGGTTGTGTAAATCTACTCGTATTTTTCTATTCATAAGGTGATTTTAGCATAGAAAACTACTTTTTACTACTATTTAGGTAAAATAAGACCAATATTTAAGATAGGATCACTATGCAAAACAAAGTAGAACTTTTAGCACCTGCAGGTAATTTAGAGAAGATGAAAATCGCTCTGAACTATGGTGCTGACGCTGTATATGGGGGAACAAGTACTTTTTCTCTTCGTATACGTTCGGGTAAAGAGTTTGACATGGACTCTTATGCCCAGGGTATCGCTTATGCCCATGAAAGAGGTAAAAAGGTTTACTCAACGGTTAACTCTTTTCCTTTTAACTCCCAAATGAAGCTCTATGAAAATCATATTGCCAAGATAGCAGAGTTAAAACCTGATGCACTCATCGTCTCTAGTCCTGGGGTGGTTAAAATTGCGCGTCGTATTGCGCCAGATATACCCATTCACCTCTCTACACAGGCTAATGTGATGAATGCGATGGATGCAGAGGTCTATTATGACTTAGGGGTGAAACGTATTATTGTTGCACGTGAGATAAGTCTAAAAGATTGTGAAGCGATTAAAAATCATATTCCTGATTTGGAACTTGAAATCTTTGTGCATGGAAGCATGTGTTTTGCCTACTCGGGACGTTGTCTTATCTCATCACTTCAAACAGGACGTGTGCCCAATCGTGGAAGTTGTGCAAATGACTGTCGCTTCCCTTATGAAGTCTATGCGCACAACCCTGAGTCAGGTACCACTTTTAGGCTTGATGAAGAAGAGGGCATAGGCACTTACATTATGAATGCCAAGGATATGAATATGGCATCCCACGTCGATGAAATATTGAAGTCAGGTGTGGTAGATTCTCTAAAAATAGAAGGTCGTACCAAATCACCATACTATGCAGGTGTGGTTACCAAAGCATATCGTCATGCTATTGATGATTTTTATGCAAATGACTTTGATGAAAAGCGTTACCAAAGAGAACTGGGTACGACGCAGAACCGTGGGTTTACAGATGCCTACTTGCTCTCACGTCCATTTGAGAGAAATGATGCCGAGTCTAATGACTTTTCTATACAGTATGGTACCCACCAAGTCGCAGGACTGGTTAGTGAAGATGGCTTAACATGGAAATGTAAAGACAAAACCTGTTTAGGCGATGCTGTGGAGGTAGTACTTCCAGTAGGTGCCATGGTAGAGTTGGTAGACAATGAAGTAGGTAAGATAGATGAAATAGCTGGGCAGTATTGGTTGAGCTTTAAAAAATTGACGACTAAAGAGGGTAAAGAACTGGAGTGTGTGCACAGTGGAAATGTCAATGATATTTTGTTACCAACCAAATTACCAGGCTATACGATATTGCGTCGTAAAATAGCAGAAGCCTTGGAGAAAAAAGG
>CAZQOC010000173.1:0-3752 GCA_964594745.1 uncultured Sulfurovum sp. | reverse complement strand
TACAAAAAGTATCAACTCTCCAATTACACTCTTTTTTTGCAAGTATATTTATGTTAGCATTTGGCAATACAATTATGGAGTGCACAATGACAAAAAATGTCGGTACTATTATCACGCTATTTATTTCCCAAGAAGGTACAAAAGGAAGAGTTGAAAAAGAAACCCTTAGCTTAGATGAAAAAGGTATTACTTCCGATAAATACTACAATAAAGATATACAACGGTCTATTCTTATCACATCGATACAAAGTTATGCCTTAGCAGAAGAACATCATATTCATATGCCTTATGGGTCATTGGGTGAAAATGTATTGATTGACTATAACCCTTATCATCTCACGCCTGGTACAAAACTTCAAATAGGTGATGTGCTTTTAGAAATAAGCCAATACTGCACAATGTGCGATCATCTATCAAACATAGATAAACACTTACCTACCTTACTCAAACATGATAGAGGGATTTTTGCTAAAGTGATAAAAGGTGGGGAAATAAAAAAAGAAGATGCGATACAAATAGAAGAGGCATAAGACCTTTTATGGTCTTATGCCCAAGGAAAGCTCAAATCATAAAAATGTGACGCTTACTTACCGCCACATTTTCCTTTTCCGCATTTCCCGGCAGTAGCTTTCTTTTCAGCTTTTGCAGGTGCAGCTACAGGTGCTTTTGTCTCTTTCGCTTTTCCTGTAATTTTTGCAAGAATTTTTTCAAATTTCCCTTGCGCATCCAACAATACATCAAGAGATGGTTTATCTGTAATATTGAGTGCACTAATCCATTTATGAACAGTTGGGAATCCCATATGAATTACATTTTCATCTTTTGTTTTGTAAAGATACATTGTACATGGTGCCAATGCACCTGCTTCAGGATGCTTCTGTGACACAGTGTAAATCACTTTAATTTTACAAATAGAGTACGCATCATAGAAACTAAACGTGTCCCTATCATGCTCATCTAAATCATAATTCAAATCCACAAACGCAGGACTTACAAAACCATTTGGAGCCAATTCGCCTTCAAACTTCATTTCCAAATCATCTTTTTCATCTTCCCATTCGTCACCCACATTAAATGATGCTTCATGAACTAAAGAACCTTCAGGTGCTTTCATCTTATATGCCAATGTTTCAAAATGTCCTTTTGGCATCGCAGCTTTCAATGCCTCCTCTATACTTTTACCTAAAGACACAAGTGCTTCATTATCTGCAGGCACACCTGTCATAGCAGCATATCCAGCAGTGTTTAGTGATGCTACAGAAATTGTTTTCCCACCTTTTGCAGTATAGATAGACATACTAAGTGGTGAAAAAAGACCAATTTTTGGATATTTTTCTAACAGTTTAAGTACCGTATCTTTTTTCCAAAGTACCATGAGGTTGTACACATCATAATATTTCTCTTTAAAGTCACGTTTAAACGGTCCAGTCATATCGTTGTTCGCTTCTATCATAAAACCTGCTTTTTCAAAGGCTGCCTGTATGGTTTTTGCTGTTATTTTTCCATCTGCATTGTCTGCGGTAAATACTCTGACATGATTAGCATCAGATGGGGTTGTTGTCGCTGCAGCTTTTGCTGGTGCTTCAGTAGCCATAAGTCCTGTCGATACCAAAAGTGTTAGTACCAATCCTAGTGTAAATTGTTTCATTGTAGTCCTTTGTATTGTATGTTGAACAAGTACATTATTATAGCCCAACTTTATTTAATTAGTCTAAGTGTATTGTAAAATAGTAGTATAGGGTTGAAATGTGAAGTGTTTGTGAAGTATCAATATATAGAGCAACAAAGGGGTAACCCCTTTGTTATATGATTTTAGAATCTGTATCTAATGTAGAATCTAAGATCTTGTGCTGCTTCAACGATACTAGAAGACATAGATTTAGAGAGAAGCGTTCCTACTGCCTCCTCTTGAGTAAGTCCTGCTCCCATTAAATCTGCAATAATACCTTCCTGATCTTGATGCTGTATTACACCTGCTTGTGCAAGTTGATCAAAACTTGCAGAAGCTGCTTTAACATCAGAGATTTTCAATGGAGTCCCACCTGATCCAAAGAATCCATTACTTCCTGTGTAATCATAATCAATTTTAGTATATCTAATTTGTGCAGACAATGCCTCTGTCAATTGATACGTAAAGTATGCCTCTATAGCAGAACCACGTGCCGCCAATTTAGAACCTGCAAGCGTATCCTCTGCATAGTCAAATGGTCTCCAGTACTGGCTTCCATGGTTATACTCAAGTCCAAATTTACCTTCTTCTGTTACAGGTACTTGTGCCCCAAACCAATATGATGTTCCTGATTTTGATTCACCTGCAGCTGCTCCTGCTGCCATACCAGTAACCGTAGGATCCAAACCTAACATGTATTGTCCAGATTTTGGATCAGTTTTACTCCATGCGAATGAACCAAATACTTTAGTGTCTGCCAATATTCCTTCTTCAGCCAAGCCATCTACCATAACTGAGATAGCTGCACCTAACATATTACCATTTTGAGAAAAATCAGCTGCCCCGCCTTGGAAGGCTGTCATAAACGCACTTGAATCAAACCCAGGCATATTAAATGCTTTAAAAGCAGTAGTTTTTACAATATATTGTCCATCATTGTATGGTTCAAAAATAAACCCAGCTAACTGCGTATCATTAAGCGCATTATCATCCTTAGCATAATCTGTCATAGCTAAAGTTCCGAGTCTCGGTGTAGCGTTTGTTGACCCTAATCCCATACAAAGCTTGAAGCTCATTCCTGGTACACCTGTCACATTTGAAAGGTCAAGTTTAGAACTTAATCCGTCAAATTCGACATTAATAATATGTCCTAGTGGAGACTGTGGGGCATCATCATCTCTTAAACTAGCTAAGAAACCATTTGTTGAAGGTCTTCTTCCCAAAGAGAAAGTCCAAGGAATATCTGCACCCAAAAATTTATCTCCAAGGTACAACCAATACGCTTGTCTCACACTTACTCTTCCATCTCTTAATGCTTCATTTGTGACCCAGTCAAAAGTATCAAAACCAGTTCCTCTCATACCAAATGGATTCAAAGATGGATCTGGTGTCTCACCAAAATCTGCCCCATAGGCTTTATACATAGACAATTGTCCCTTAAAAACATTCTTTGTATTTGGAGAATATGCCATATTTAACCAAAGTCTATTTGTAAAAATAATTTTTTTATCTCTTGTACTTCCATCTGCCATGTCATATTTGATTTTATCCATAGCAGTTCTAAAATCAACACCCCACTTAATGTTGTCTCCAGCATCGTGTGATTTTACTTTGTTAATTTTTTTATTTTGCTTTTTTAGTTTAGCTTTTATGCTAGATAACTCTGACTCAAGTGAGTTAAGTTTTGCTACCAACGCCGAATTAGATACCGCATTTGCGCTTGTCAATGCCACTGCTGCTACAAGTGACGCCTTAATAATTGTCTTCATGTTTACTCCTTTTAATTATGTTTGTCCAAACATGTAGCTTATAGTCTAGTCCAACTACCCTAAACCTAAACTTAAATAACTCCCTTAAGAACGTGTAATAAAAAATTTTGTTAACTATTCATTAATTTCTATAAAAAAAATTGACTATTACTATAGACATTATAAAATATGATTGAAAAGTAATTAAAAACACCACTTAATGTATAAGAAAACTAAAAATAGAAACAGAAAGAAAGCAAAGAGCCAAAGAAATAATAAAAAAAGAAACAGTAAATAAAAAGTAGATTGGGATAAAAAGAAGTACATTGAAGTTG
>CAZQOC010000172.1:0-3802 GCA_964594745.1 uncultured Sulfurovum sp. | reverse complement strand
TGAAGTAAAAGCAGGACAGGTCATTGCTAAAACTGGAAGATCAGGACTTGCTTTAGGTGATCATTTGCATTTTGGACTTTTGGTTCAAGGCATTGAAGTGAGACCTATTGAATGGTTTGATGGCGGATGGATAAAAACCAATATCGATAACGTCTTTAAAGCAGCAGATAAGATTATTGTAGGAGAATAAAACCTAAATTATGAAAAAGGATTTCACAAATAATTCACAGTATTTGGGTATACTTGCGTAAATAAAAAAAATAGACTATAATATTTTTAAATATAAGTATATTTTTTTTAAAAATTTAGAAAGGGAGAATCTCATGCAACAAAGAACGATTAAAAAAGCAGTTGAAGTTGTGGGAATTGGTTTACATAAAGGTGAACCTATAAAACTTCGCTTAGAACCACTTGATGCAGATGCAGGTATCGTATTTTATCGTGAAGATTTGGCGATGAGCATCCCTTTGTCTCCTTCTTTTGTCATCGATACGCGTATGGCGACAGTCATTGGCGATAAAAATAAAGGATTTATTTCTACTATAGAACATTTTTTATCTGCGGTGTATGCGTATGGGATTGATAATATGCGTGTGATTGTAGATGGGAACGAAATGCCTATTATGGATGGTTCCTCGATTTCATTTTGTCTTCTTCTCGATGAAGCGGGCATTAAAGAGCTAGATGCCCCTAAAAAAATACTTCGTATCAAGCAAATGATAGAAGTACAAGAAGGCGATAAATTTGTACGTTTACGTCCAAGTGACAAAGCAAGCTTTGATTTTGATATTAAGTTTGACCATCCCGTGATAGGAGAACAAAATCAGAGTTTTACATTTTCCACACATAATTTCATAGAGGAAATCGCACGGGCAAGAACATTTGGTTTTGCAAAAGATATACAATATTTACAAAGTCAAAACCTTGCGCTTGGGGCATCTTTACAAAATGCCATTGGTTTGGATGATCATAAAGTACTTAACCCAGAAGGTTTACGTTTTGAGAATGAATTTGCAAGACATAAAATACTTGATGCCATGGGAGATATGATGGTATCAGGACATAATATTTTAGGAAGTTACGAATCTTTTGCGGGATCTCATAATTTGAATTATCAGTTGACAAGTAAGCTCTTAGCAGATAGTAAAAATTATGAGCTTGTAGCTGTTGAATCTTTGGAGAGTAGAGCATTTGCAAAATCATTCGCATAATCACTATACGCTTCTCATTATCTCTATCTCTTCTCCTTTGCTTATAGGTGTCTACCAAGAAAATAGTTTGATTGAAACAATCACATCTGAAAAAAAAACATCTGAAGCTTTATTGCCAATCCTTAAAAATTGTCTTGATAGATATGGTATTTCAAAGATTATATATACCCGCGGTCCAGGCTCCTATATGGCAATAAAATTAACCTATATCATTTTAAAAACAATCGAGATTATACGTGAAATTAAATGTTTTGGTTGCAGCGGATTTGCTTTAAACGGAAACAAACCTATTAAAGCTGTGGGTAATCTCTATTTTATCAAGGAAAAAGAGACTATAATTACAAAAAAATTTGAACAGCCAGTCAATGCAATATTTGCATTACCTCAAAGTATTCATGATCTTGAGATAGATGAAGAAGCAACCCCTGAGTATAGTCTGCCAGCTGTGTAAAACGGAAAATAATTATGTTTATAAGTGTACCTGCCACTTCGGCAAACTTAGGACCAGGCTTTGATACTTTAGGTTTAGCTGTAGGATTAAGAAATGAAATAATCATTAAACCTTCGAAATTTTTGAGTATTTCTACACATGGTGAAGGTGCTGAAAACCCACGCATTAAAAAAAATACACTATTTCTTAGTATTTTTAATGAAACCTATAAAAATCTTACAGATAGAGAAGATAATTTTAGATTTGAATTTCATAACAGGATCCCTATCTCAAGAGGACTGGGAAGCTCATCTGCTGTCATTGTTGCTGCATTAAGTGGTGCATATGCTGCTGCGGGTAAAAAATACAATAAAAGAGAAATACTCAATCACGCATTACGTTATGAGCATCATCCTGACAACATCACACCTGCCGTGATGGGTGGGTTTAATGTGGCATGTGTAGAAGGAGACAGGGTATATAGCAAGAAAAGACGTATGCCTGAGTACCTTAAAGCGGTAGTAGTTGTGCCAAATCGTACTATATCCACCGCTAAATCCCGTACGGTTTTACCTAAAATGTATAAAAAAGAAGAGACAATATATTCATTGTCCCGATCTTCCTACATGACAGCACTTTTTATGTCTGAATCATGGGATTTATTGCGAATTGCATCTAAAGATAAGCTTCATCAGGCAAGGCGTATGAAAATGATGCCAGAACTTTTTGATGTACAAAAATTGGCACTCAAACATGGAGCACTGATGAGTACACTTTCTGGGTCTGGTTCTACTTTTTTTAACCTTGTCTATGAAAAAGATGCAGATAAAATGGCAGAAGCTTTACAGGCACGTTTTCCACAGTTTAGGGTTTTTTCTCTCTCTTTAGATAATAACGGGGTCATCACCAAACATTAGGCATTGCGCTTAATCTCTTTTTAGATATAATACGCGCATGAAAATATCGCAGCCCATACGTATGTGCATCACTTGCCGAAGTCGTTATCCTCAAAGCACCTTGATACGCTTAAGACAAGAGGGTAAAAAAGTAATAGCATTTAATGGAGAAGGTAGAAGTTTCTATCTTTGTGGTGACTGTGTTAAAAATGAAAAAAAAGTCAAAGGCTTAGTGAAGCGTTTTGGGCAAGATGCAGAACGATTCACTAAGCTTTTAAAGGAGTTAATGGATAATGGATAAAGTTAAAATCCAAGAAATAGCAGAGGAAGCAGGACTCTCAAACGGAGACTTGATTGAAAAGGCTAAAGAATTAGGCTTTGATGTCAAAGCAGCCAATAGCACGATAAGTTATGATGATGCAGGAATACTTGTGGATTTCGCAATCTCTGGAACTTTACCAAAAGGCTTTAAGAAAGCAACAAAAAAGTCTAAAATAACAGTTGTTAAAAAAGCTGAAACTAAAGTTGAAGAAAAAGTATCAGAAGATAAACCTGCTGTTGTTGAATCAGCGCCGAAAGAAGATGTAGCTGAAGTTAAAGAACCTGCTGAAGAAGATAGTACTTCTGCTATGGAAAAACCAGTGGAGGAAGTTGCTGAAGAGAAAGTAGCTCCTGCACCAAAAGAAGTAAAAAAACGTAAAGGTATTTCTGTTGTAAGCAAAAAAATAGAAACATCAGAAAATACAGGAGCAAACAGTGAAGCACGTCCAGCAAAAAGAGCACTTTCTCGCGGTGGTATTAAAATTGTGCGTAAAGCTAAGCCAGCACCAGTCAGAGCAAATACCAAGATTTCTTTGGGTTCAAAAAATTATGAACCATACGAAGGAAAGAAAAAGCCTAAAAAGGGACCTGCACAGGCCAAAGATAGTGGTACAAAGATAGATATTTTTAATCATGACAGTATGTCTGGTGACATTGATAGTGGATTTGGTGAAGAAGAAGTAGTACTTTTAGACTTTTCTGATAAAAATATCTATGAAGATATGATGCGCCAAGAGCAAAAGCGTAAAGAAGAGATGAAAAAACGCGAGGCAGCAAATGGCGGTTCTACAAAAGCTAGACAAGCTTTCCGTCCTCAACAAAAACGTTCTTTGAAGCGTGGAGGAAAACGTAAGAAGTATGTGAAAGAAGAAAACACTGAAGTGGTTACTTCTATAGAGATACCTGAAAACGTAAGAGTCTATGAGTTTGCTGAAAAAGTAAAC
>CAZQOC010000171.1:0-3814 GCA_964594745.1 uncultured Sulfurovum sp. | reverse complement strand
AAGTCAACAAATCACTCTTTCGCATCTACCGTGATGCACGTTTTCATAGACTAGATCCCATCAAAGAGCGTATAGGCATCATCTTCTGGCAGGGAGCAACGCACAGGATGCAAAGTGCTTCATTTTATATGCACTATGATCCCTTTGAAGTCTTTGTAGCTACTGGCATACGCAATTTCAAACCACCACTGCTTGCAACCTACCGAGAGTACATCAAAAATGACACTAAAAGGGAAGAATTACACCATATACTTGAAGCCCTCAAAGAAAAAGACTATGAGATAGCAGAGCCTAAATACAAAAAGTTCCCTCATGGATTTGAAGATTATGTAGAAAAACCCTATGCTTATCTCTCAAAATTTGGCTCTATGTATGCCTATAAAACATTCAAACCAGACAAAACATTCCATTCTAAGAAGATCATCGACCGTAACTTCAAAGTCTATGAGGATATGCTGGACTTGCATCAATGGGTGTATGAACTCAGTTGTGTTTCAAGAACAGAAGAAGTCCATTAAACTCCACGCCTTTTCCACACAGCTATACTAGAATGAAACTGTGACAATTATCCTAAGATTTAGGAGGTAAGTGATGGGTCATCATGTGGTAATACTTGGTGGGAGTTATGGAGGTATCGCAGCAATGCGACGACTAAGTAAATATCCAAAAATCCAAGTAACTTTGATAGACCAACATCCTTACCATTTCTTGCAAACAGAGGGCTACGAACTGATTTCGAGTAACACTTCCTTTGATGAAACCATCGTTAGCCTCCCTGCTCTATGCGCAAATTATGATAATGTCACATTTAGACATCGTACGGTTCAAATCATCGACCCCAAAAAGAAAGTCATTCTTCTAAATGATGGCGAAGAATCGTATGACATACTTATCATTGCAGTTGGAAGCGTCACAAAACGCTTTGACTGTGATGAGACAGTATATAACTATTCAAGTGGAGCAAAAAGTCTAAGAGGTGCAGTCAAACTCAACCAATTTTTTCAAAAAGAACTTTACAAACGTTTAGAATCCGATACAAAAGCAAAAGAAAATTTCAACATCATCATAGGTGGGGCAGGACTCTCTGGGGTAGAAATAGCAGCAGGAATGCAATATTTTTTTAACAGATATTATAGAAGTAATGCTCTATCCTGTGCAACATTAAATATACACCTCATAGCAAGTCGTGAAACCATTCTAAATGGTATGCATCCTAACATCATAAAAGCGGCAAGTAAAAGGCTTAAAAAACTTCGAGTAAAAGTACATACAAAGTGTCGCATATCTGCTATAGAAAACCATGAAGTCCTTCTAACAAATGATGCTAAAATCCCTTTTGATTTCATGATCTTTGCAGGAGGAACAACCACTGCCCCATGTTTAGAAGATTTAGATGTTGAAAAAAACAAAAAAGGTCAAATATCTGTCGATCCATATCTATGTAGTACAAGCGATAAGAACATATTTGCCATTGGTGACAATGCAGGGCTTGTCGATAAAAACAATAATCCTCTACCCCCTACTGCACAAACCGCCATACAAAGTGGAGAATATGCTGCGAGAAATATTATACGTTATATCAAGAATAAACCTATGAAAAAAACAGATATACAACTCAAAGGTATTGCCATTGCACTTGGAGGGAAATATGCTGCCATTGACTTAGGATATATACGTTTTTATGGATACGCAGCTTACCTCATCAAAAAGCTAATAGAGAGGCTTTACAAATGGCCTTTGTGGTGGTTGGTATCAAAAGGTTTTCGTAAAATTGAAACCTGTCCAATTTAAACCAATCCTACCATACTCATAAAACGACCACTACAGCCTTGTTCTTTTCTATAGGAAAAAAACACATCTACATTACATGAAGTGCAAATACCACTCATTTCTATATTATCTGCCAATACCCCTACACTCAAAAGCTGTTCGCGATTAATAAGCGGAAGATCAAGCATGTATTTATCACCTTTTTTCTCATAAGTATGTGGTAATGCATAAAAATGTTTTGCTACATCTTCTCCCACTTCATAACAACAGCGCCCTATAGCAGGAGCAATTCCTGCTATAATATCTTCAGGATTAGAATGAAAATCATTTATCATTTTTTTAACTGTTTTAAGTACTATTTTTCCTTGTGTACCTTTCCATCCTGCATGTACTGCGGCTATCACATTTTGCTTGGTATCATATAAAAGTATAGGCACACAATCAGCAGTTAAAATAGATAATACAATATTTTTTTGATTTGTAATCATAGCATCACAATCTTCAATAGCCGTATCAAGTCTCTTCCAACCTTGATTGGTATGTTTTTTTATCACTGCAATATGATTGCTATGTGTTTGATTGGCTGTTACAAAATATAATTTATCATCCCCGTGCAACAATGATGCCAATTTATTTCTATTTTCAACTATTTTTTCTATTTTTTCTCCTGTGTGTAACGCCAAAGAAAACCCATAAGATTCATCCATATCTTTCATGCTTACAGCATGCCTACACCCCAAAGCACTGTCAAAATTTTTAAATGTAAAAAAATTCACCATACCAACCCTTCTATTTTTTTACTCAAGTAAGATTAATCTTTTGATATAATACCTTAAATTTCGGGAAAAGGATCCACTTCGTGTTTAATTTTGATAAGCGTATTTTCAAAAACTTCTCTTACTTTTTAATGATACAACTTATTCCACTTTTTGTGATTTCTTCTTATCTCATAAAAGAGATAAACCCTCACCTTTTCACTAAACAAATGGTCTATTATTTTATTGCTGCTATTGTCTTTTTAGTTTCTGCTTTTATCCCATGGAGACGTATCTTGTGGTGGTTTGTACCCATCTTTTATATTGCAAACCTTGGGCTACTTATTGCTGTGGAAGTCATAGGAAAAAGTATACTAGGTGCCCAGCGCTGGATAGAAATACCAGGTATTGGTCTGACTATACAACCCTCTGAATTTATCAAGGTATCAGTTATAATGATGTTAGGATACCTTATCAGTATTAACCCCCCCGATGAAAAAGGCTATGGCATTTTTCAATTTATCAAACTTTCCATCATTATTGTCATACCCTTTTTACTCATTGCCAAAGAACCCGATTTAGGTACGGCACTCGTGTTACTTATTACGGGCTACGGTATATTATTTATCGTAGGTGTACACTGGAAAATTTGGGCAAGCATTATTATTATCATTGGGCTAACGGCTCCACTTTTATATGGACAACTCAAACCGTATCAAAAAAAGCGTATTTCTGACTTTGTTGGTAAGCCCAGTTATCACGTCAAACAAGCACTCATAGCCATTGGTTCAGGTGGAATGGAAGGACAAAAAAAAGAAGATGCAACACAAACACAACTCAAGTTTCTACCTGTTTCTTCCACTGACTTTATCTTTGCCTATCTTGGTGAACGTTTTGGTTTTAAAGGTATGATGACTGTCATCGGACTCTATATTCTTCTTATTTTTAACTTACTCTATATTTCAGCCAAATTTGCCTCCGATTATCTCATAAAAGCCTTCGCGTCAGGACTAGCTTTTTTGCTCTTTGTATACATGGGCGTCAACATCTATATGGTCATTGGTATGGCACCTGTAGTGGGCTTGCCACTGCCTATGTTCAGCCATGGAGGTACCTCATTTATCATTTTTGCAGTAATTTTCGGAATTTTACAAAATTTAATTGCTTTTAAAGACTACAGTCGATATACTTCTGACTCGAAAATTACTATGATTTCGAAAGAATAACCAGCTAACACTTACGGGTCGGTAGCTCAGTTGGTTAGAGCACTCGGCTCATAACCGAGTGGT
>CAZQOC010000170.1:0-3814 GCA_964594745.1 uncultured Sulfurovum sp. | reverse complement strand
GGGTAAATACTTGGAAAAAGCCAAGTAATCTTTTTTATCTTTTGTAACCCTGCTTCCTCAAAGAGTGAAGCAGGTATATTTTCTCCTACATACTTCTTATTTAAATTATTTAAACACTTTCTCACTATCTTTTATCATCGCATCAGGTATGGTGGCAATGGTCATGAACTCTGACATGGTCAGTTTAGGATACATGAATGAGATATAGTATTTCGGGTCAAGTATTTTTGCTTTTCCATTTTCTATCAATACCGGGTAGGGAAGCATGGCAGCGTTGTTCCTGCCAATTCGTTTTGTGAACTTATTGGTTCTTTTGGACAGTTTTATACCGATCAATGTCGCGCCATTCTTTAATTTTTGCTCAAAAAGTACTTTTTTGTTGCCTTTTATCTTTTCCAGTAAATTGTCACCAGAGGCCACTTCCACCATATTTTCATAGTGTGGCATACCTTTCATAAATTGGTATTTTGGTAAAAGTTGAAATTTGAGACTGTCTTCTGAGTTACTCAGATTAGGGAATTTGTCGACTATCCGTGCCAATACTTTGTTGGCCACTTTTTCATCATAGTCACCTTGCAGGAATCCTTTTGCCATATAAAGAGGGTTTGTAATGTTGATTGTTTTCTCTTTTTTATCTACAGTCGCACGTAATGATGCCAAAAATCCTCTGTTTGGCTTAGATGCAATGTCTATAAGAGAGTCATCCGTAAATACGATGGAGACCAGAGAACCGTCTTTTTTAAGTGGAGCAGCTGTGATGATATCAAATCCAGCTTCCTTTAGTCTTTTTTCTACTTCAGGTACATCCATGTAGTCACCACGCAGATAGGCAGATACCTTGCCTTTGTTAACCTGTCCTATTCTGGTGTGGACGTTTTTATGCGCAGAAGACCTTTCCTTTAGCATTCTGTCAAAACTGTCGGGTCTGTAGTTTGGCGGCACTCTTTTGGAGAACTTGATGCTTCTGTCAGTGACCGTATTGTTATCTGTACCTGAAGCTACTTTGATAACGGATGGCACTGTGGGCACTTCAATATCCACTATGGAGTCTCCTACTTTAATGTGCTGTAAATGTTTTAATGTTTTGGTTACTGGAGTTTTGGAGTTTTCCTTTTGGACAGGTTGTTTTTTAGTTTGAGCAGTTATAGGCGCAGTATTTTTCAAGGGGTTGACATTGGGGACAGATACCATACCGTACTCTGTAAGTATCTGAGGTATTTCTGTGTCGAGTCTTTCTATGAGTTCCAGTCTTTTTCCATCATTGATATCCAGGGTATCAGACCAATTGTGCAATCTAAACATACCAACCACCACTTTATTGCTACCTTTTTTGATGTACATGTACATGGTACACGGAGCAAACAGACCAGCCTCTGGCCTTGCGCCTTCAGTATCAAACACATTGTAGGAAAACTCTAGATGACACAGTGAATAGGTCCAGAATGCATCATAGTCAGAAAGTATCTCTTCTGCATCATCCGTGGCTTCCATAAAGTTGTGAAAACCGGCTATAAGGTATCCTTTGTTGATAAAAGCGAGTTCAATGGTATTTTGGAACTCATCAATGAAGTCATCCATATCATCTGGCATATCAAACTCATATTCAAAATTGATCATGGTCTGTTCAGGGAGTTTTTTGTAGGGAATAACAGCTTTGTGCCCTCCGATCTCTTCCCCGATGGTCTTGTCCAGTGCTTCAAAAGTAGAGGTAAATTCGTCCCTTACTTTTGTATCTTCTATTCCCAATATATCTAACATCACTTTGGGCATAAGATGACCTACATAGGTGACATTTTCATCCAATTTTTTATGGATCACAAGGTTAAAGGGAGCAAACCCTGCAATTCTGGGATCAATGTTGAGTAAAGGTATGATTGTGCTGTCTTTTACAATGGGCATAAAACTGAGTACATCCAGTACAGTCGATCCCCATTTTGCTTCATATTGATCATTCACTCTTTTATGAGGATCTGTCAAATTAAACCCTATGCTTTTTAGTTTTTCCTCTACCATAGTATTGTATTTTTTTTCTATACTTCCCGTAACAGTATAGTAGGTGGCAAGTTCTTTTGCTTTTTCCTGTGCGTCTGTTGGTGATGCTGCAGGAAGAGTAAGCGGCAAGAGTACTGCCAGAGTAATGAGGGTTTTTTGCATAAGAGTCGTCACAAATATCCTTTAAATAATTGAATTTTCAGACAGGTAGATACGCTAACAATAGTGTTTTCTATTTCGGTCTTTTAGTATATTTTGTTATTTACAGTATAACATAATGTTAAGGTATATGTGGCGGAAGAAGAAGAATTTTAAAACAAATAGAGTCTAAAAAGCTACCAAAGGTAATGATAGCTTTTTAGGTATAAAGTGTAGTTATAAAAGTAGATTATTTAACTGCAGGTGCTGGAGTAGCATGTGCTGCAGCTGCTGCTTCTTTGAGTCTCATATACTCTTTGAAGTCATCTGCTGAAAGTGTTCTTACAACATCTGTTGTTGCTTCTGAAACTGTTTTGACTGATTTGGTTGCATCGTTGGAAATTGTCGATATTGCAGAATCAGCATTGTCTGAAAGCGTTTTTACAGATGCAGCAGTGTCGGCTGAAACTGTTTTGGTTGTATCGCTTGAGCTATCTGAGACTTTTTTTACAGAAGTTGTTGTGTCTTTGGAGATGTCAGCCGTTGTTGTATTGAAGTCTGTAGAGACTGTTTTAACGGAGCTTACGGCATCACCTGAAAGACTCTTTAGGCTGTCCACAGAATCTGTACTGAGGGCTGTCGATGACTCTTTCATTTCTTTACTTCCTACAACAGAAGAATCTTTTAGGTCAGTTGTTGTACTGCTAAGCGCATCTTTTGAATCTGCAGACATATCTTTGGTTGTGCCTTTTAGATCTGCGGTGGTATTGACTTCCATTGTTTTGAGATCATCAGATACTTTTACAGAAGAGTCTTTTACATCCTTGCTTACGTTTGTAGTAGCGCGTTCAGCTGCTTTAGAACTTTCAACTGCGCCTTCTTTCATGCTTGTCACAGAATCCTTAGCATCTTTACTCATGCTGATAGCCGCTTCTTTCATATCTTTAAACATATCCCCAAAGCTAAAGTCAGCATTTGCACCCGTTAACATTGCAGCGACTGCTACAGAAGTTGTAATCATTTTTTTCATTTTTTGCCCTTTTATTTTTTTATGTAGATGTATTATACCCATAGATATATTAATTATAACTTAAAATAATGTAAATTATAAATATGATATTAATCAAAATTATTAATAAATAAGATGTTTATGTTGGTGTTTGGACATTTAAAAGTGTAAGTAAGAGAGTGTTTCCAGAGAAAAGAGTATAAACTATTTCTCCGGAAGGGGTTATAGATTAGTCGTTGTCTTTAAGAATTCTGACTGTATCTGTGGTGGCATCTGAAATTGTTTTGATGTTGGTTGTTTGATCATTTGAGATCGTTTTTACGGAAGATGTCAAATCGTCTGCTGCTGTTTTCACTGATGTAGTGGTGTCTGCAGAGACTGACTTAGTTGTGTCACTGGAAGTGTCTGAAACAGTTTTAACTGACGATGTGGTGTCAGCAGAAACTGTTTTTGTCGTGTCACTTGTGGCATCTGAAACAGTTTTCACTGATGATGTCGTGTCAGCAGAGACAGATTTTGTAGCATCATTTGTATCTTTAGATACGGCAACGGCAGTGTCTTTGACATCTTTTGTAGCAATAGTGCCGGCATCTTTCATGTCTTTTGTTGTGTTGGTGATAGACTCTCTGGTATCGGTAGAGACAGCTGTAAGTGAATCTCTCGTGTCTTTTGTAG
>CAZQOC010000169.1:0-3838 GCA_964594745.1 uncultured Sulfurovum sp. | reverse complement strand
ATCATTCAAATATTTTTGAACAGAGGCTGCAAGGATTATCATTTCCCACCCTCCATCAGCGTATTCATAGGCTAAGTTGTAAATGTCTTTCGCCCACTTTTTATCTCCAAGATATCTCTCTTCAGCAATATAATCTGCCAATGTATTTAATGAAAATGTCCCATCTAGTGTTTTAAATGCAAGGCTAAAGAGTTTCCTTGTCCATGTTTTATCATCAAAACAATCTCTCTTGGTTATGGAATCAAGTGCTGCCAAACACTCTTCTGAGTTGTTGATCTTTTGAACCGCCAATAGAAAAATATCTTTTATCCATTCTTTATTATTAAATATTCCGTTGTCAATCATAGATAGACTGACATATAAGTAATCTAAGCCATCTACTGATCTGTCAAGTTCATTTTGATAGAACTCTTTCATTTTTTTTATTTCATTGTTGTTCATCATATCTCTTTTTTCTGAGGCAATCTTAGGGGTTTAAAACTGAATTAAACCTTTAATACTTGTAAGGTCTGATTCAGGCTAAAACCGATTCAATTGCCCAAATGATATTAAAGGAATGAGAAAGATGTTGATAATGGCGATATGGATATCGTTATTCGAGAACATGTTGAGTAGATTTAAGCGATATAAAGAGAAGCAAAGGATTAAAAAGCTTATGCTCATTAGAAAAGAGTTATTTGGTAGTGATGAAAAATATTCTAAACCCAGGAAAAATACGACAAATGGGTTTTAAAGAATTGGGAAGGGAGAAACAATTTTCTCCCTTTAAAAGAAGAAAACTAAATAATTTTCCAGATGAGGATGAATTAGGAAAAATGTAGTTGAAAAAGCCGATTACTGTATAATTGAAAATCTTAAAAAAAATGAAGGATTCAAGAAATGGATTTATTACAAAATTTGGTAACAAAGTTAAATAATTTAAAGTCTCATAAATATGAAGACTATAAAAGTATATTTGATACATACGCCAAAGATTTAATGCTTGGACACTCTTTAAAATACGGAGAAAATAAATACGGCATAACTGAAATTGAATTTTACTATTTCCATAGAAAACACCATCCTGATCCATATTCTCATATGCATGATCAGCAACAAAAATGTGGAACACTTTATTTTCATGGTAGCGGATTTGATATAACGTTTGGTGACGACGATAGCTATGGTGGAATTTTGATTCGAGGGATCAAGGATAGAAATAATTATTATGATGGACCTATTTCATTGATCAATACATTATTTGGTATGCAGAATTACAAGGCAGACGATATGAGAAATATGAAAATTGATCTTAAAAATATATTAGTAAAACAAAACAATACTGATGAACAAGTTTATGACTCAACCAGATTTGGTTTACAGCCACATCCTTTGGACTATGAGCTTTGTTTTGTTAAGAGAAAAACAGAAATGCCTTATATTTTTAGGCTTTATAGATACGTGAAAGATAGAAATACAGAACATCAATACAGAGATAAAACAAAAGTAGATTTTTATACCCATTTAAAAGAGTCCGAATCAAAAAGACCAAATTATAGTCAAGACACAGAGCCCTCATGATTTATCGTAATGTTCTGGAAAAATAAGGGAATGAATACAATGTTCGATGAATTTTCCTATATATGGAGTATATAAATAAATGACGAATAAACTCCAGTTTCCCCGTTAAAGGAAATTTTAAATATCTTTCAGCTAACTTTCGAAAATAGCCCATTTATGCGAAAGGATAGCTATGAAAAAGACCTCACAAAAATACGAAACTCCACAAACCCCTTACGAATTTACACTAGAAGAGACAGCCAAGGTTTTAGGTGTCTCCAAAGAACGTGTAAGACAGATAGAACAGCAGGCGATACGAAAGATGAGACTACACGGTAAGCAGTTAATGGAGTATGTCAATGCATAGTGATAAAAGCAGTAAAGTTAGGGAAGTTTTTAAAAAGATCGATATGAAGGATGTGAAAATCCTCTGTAAATATCCTCTTCCAAAAGGGGTTAAACTCAAAGATTTTATCATTGCAGAAAAAGAAGAGAACAAGAAGGAATGTATCATCGGTCTTGGGGATTGTGGTATCGATATTGTAGAGAATATCATAAAAGACAACAGTGATTACTTCTCTTTGATGGCAGATATCAGTCATAGAAATCTAAATAAATTAGATGCAGAATATAAACTTTATCTGATGGGTGATGTCAAAGACAAAGAGATGCTTACTCTAGAGAATAGACGAACATTGAGTGAGTTTGTCAGGGCACACAAAAAAGTATACATCGTTACAAGGCTAGACAATGATCTAAATCAGTCACACGTCGTAGATAAGATTGTGCAGCATTTAAATCGTATAAAAAGGGATGTGGTTTTGATAGTTATTAAACCATTTCTATTTGAATTGCCTCCTTACAGAGTTGAGCTGATTGAGCAAATATTGCAAAATAATAAGTCATATGTGAATCGTTTAATAGTCTTTGATAGTCAAGAGTTGCTAGCGTTAAAAGAAGTAAGAAATCTCTCAATGAAAGAATCTTTTAGATACTTTGATAAAATTATTAAGGACGTAATAGAAAATAATGACAGATTTAATCATGAAAAAGTAGTCAATATTAATCTTATAGAGGTTTTTAATGAAAGAGAATGAAAAAACAGATTTTTGTTTGGAAGAATATTCATCATTTTGTAATCGAAAGAAGATATTAGTAAGTGAGGAATGTGGGTGTTACTACTGCTTAAAACAGTTTTCGTCGAATCAAATAGAAGAATGGTGGGATGAAGATGAAAATGGTATAGGACAAACGGCTATATGTCCTTACTGTGGTATCGACTCTGTCATAAGTGACACAGTAGTGGATATTTCTGAAAAACTATTGGTTGATATGAGAGAATATTGGTTTTCAATCTAAATGTGTATTGACATTGTAAATATACTTTGGTATACTTGATTATATTTGATGGTGAGGTGGTGTGTGAAATTTGAATGGGATGAGAAGAAAAATAGTTCTAATATTCCGAAACATCACGTTTCATTTGAGGAAGCAATAGAGGTCTTTGAAGACCCTTTACATATTTCTAAGCTAGATCATAGGTTTAGCTATTTTGAAGAGCGTTGGATAAGTATCGGTGCGACTAAAAACGATAAAGTTTTGGTGGTAGCCAATATATTTTTTGATGATAACGGTGAAGAGATCATACGTATTATCAGTGCTAGAAAAGCAAATGCTAAAGAGAAGGATTTTTATGAGCGACATTAACGAGAGAGTAAAATTTGATGACTATGAGATGGAAGATGATTATGATTTTAGTGGGGGTGTAAGAGGTAGGTTTTATAAGCCTAAAAAAGTACCGACGACACTTAGACTGGATGATGACATCATTTTGTACTTCAAAAAGAAGGCGAGTGAGCAGAAAGTGCCTTATCAGACATTGATCAATGCATTTTTGAGAAAAGAACTACAAGAAGTGACTTAAGTCTAAAATACAAAAATATGATGCAAAATCTTTCAGAACAATATGAATGCGATAGTAAAACTGATGAGTAATATAACAAATTTTAAACCCTACCTAACCTATTCGGTATCAGCAGGAAGTGGAAAAACCTTTGCACTTATGGTTAGATAGCTACACAGATAAAGCATAGATACTGAGACAGAATCTGACACATTTAATACCCCATTAAGCCTATTTTCATATAATAGTTAAAACATATATGAAAAAGGATAAATATGAACACTATATCCATTTCTGAAATTCAGAGGAATTTACATAAGTTAGAAGATTTTGACATCGTTGAGGTGGTTGATAAAAAACGTCATCAGGTCAAAGGGTATTTTCTAGATAAAAAGT
>CAZQOC010000168.1:0-3848 GCA_964594745.1 uncultured Sulfurovum sp. | reverse complement strand
GTGCCTTACAGCGTGGAGGTTCGAGTCCTCTCATCCGCACCACTACTTACTCTAAGACAATCCAACAAAATCTAACTACTTACCGAATATAAGAGCTTTAAAGCATATCTATCATCTTATACAGTCTAACCTAATCTAACATAAGCTATACTTTATAGGGGGGTTTTTAGGGGGTTTTTAACTTTGTCTCAGTTCGATAAAGAAAAACCCCCTAAGCGACCCCCTAAAAATAAAAGAGGTAACGCTATGCCTAGACCTACTACACAGCTCACAGATACAGCCATAACAACAGCCAAACCAAAAGAAAAAAAGTACAAGCTTTATGATGGTGGAGGGTTGTTTTTGCTTATTATGCCTATTGGTTCTAAACTTTGGAGAGTGAAGTATAGATTTAACGGTAAAGAAAAAGAGTATGCGATAGGTGCTTACCCTACTTTTACTCTCTCAAAAGCTAGAACGATACGAGATGAACTTAAAAGACATGTAGCTGAAGGCATAGACCCAAACGAAAAAAAGAGACAAGAGAAACGAAAAGAGACAGAAGAGGAAAAGCTCACAGCCTTTGAGATAAAAACACAGTTACACCTTGTAGTAGATGAGTGGTTAGAACTACACGAGAAAAATGTAGAAGCCTACACCGCTAGAAAAACTAGAGCGTTGCTTTACGAAAAACTACTCCCTGCATTTAGCAAATACACAGACAGACAACACGTTAAGACCTCAACACCTATAAGCCACATAAAGCACTTTGAGATTACAGAATTACTTAAAGCCACAGCCAAAAAAACAGAATACACCGCCAAGAGGTTAAAACAATTTCTAAATCGTATTTGGTTATTTGCCGTTACAAGTGGCTACTGTGAAGCCAATATCATATCAAACATAAGTAACGAGGTATTACCTGCACCCAAAACTAAAAACATGGCTAAGATAACTGATGAGAAGATTTTAGGTTCATTACTCAACGATATTGATAATTATAACGGTAATGTTATTGTAAGGGCATCATTGCAGTTTTTAGTGTACACGATGTTAAGAGCTACTACTTTGGTAACACTCAAATGGGAGTACATAGACTTTGATAATAAGGTGCTAACTATCCCAAGAGCAACCATGAAAGTAAAAGATACAAATCTCAATGATTTTATTTTGCCTCTTGTACCTAAAGCCATAGAAATACTCAAAGAACTTCAAGGGCTAACTGGAGCTGATGAGTATGTATTTTCAATAGCTGGTAAACCTATAAACAAAGAAAGCGGAAACAAGGCACTAAGGATTTTAGGTTACAACGATGAGAGCAAAGGACTAAAGCAAACACAGCATAGCTTTAGAGGTACATTTAGAAGCCTTGCAGATACACATCAAGAGGAGCATAAAGCATCATTTGAAGCCAAAGAAGCGGTACTAGACCACCAAGTGGGCGGTAAGGTAGAAAGAGCCTATACACACAAGAGCGACTATGTGGAGCAGATGCGAGGGCTTTTAGAGTGGTACGCTGATTATTTGGAGGGGGTGAAGAATGATTAAATTTTGGAATGGTGAAGCCAAATGGTTACCACAAGCAGACTTGGAATTATCATTTTCAACAATGATTGACTTTTTGACTACAGCTAAACTCATACAGTCATTTAATGCGAATGTTATGGAATATACAAACTTATACAAGGAGCATACAGACTTAGTGCTAACGATTACAAGTATATTTTTTCCTACCAATGTTTTTACTCCGAATAAAATATCAGTAGAGGGTACTGATGAGTTTTATCTGTTTCAAGTGTTGAGTAAAATCATACAATTAACCAAATACTATAAACTAGAAGCCAAACATAGAAAGGACGGCTACTCCATAGAGAAAAAAAATACAATAAGGCTTTGAATTTAGTGCAAAGCTATGGAACTATTGTTGAAAATAATTTTCCAAGACATAAAAACGAGACAATACAAGACCTAACCACATATCTTGAAGCAAACAGAAGCAAACAACAAAATGAAAAAATCATAAAGACAATAAGAGAACATTTCAATATACGGTCACTCACTCAAACAAAGTGCATGAAAAAAGGAAAAGTTGTTATTCAATACGTTGAAGAGTACGTTGAAGAGGACGAACGAAAAGGGATTGAGTGGGAAAAAAATATAACTCCAAATGGGACAGAATATAAAGTAAAAGACTCAGAGCAAGCACTAAAGCAAGCACTAACTATCCTTAACAAACAAGAAAAAAACTAATTCTTTTCTCTCCCACCCCTGAATAATACGGGTGGGAACTTTGCCCTCACAAAAAGCAACCTCCAATATGGTCTAATACATTTATAAGCTTATACACCTAACAAATCAAAAGCCGTTAGGTTGTTAAATCCAAACGTTTGGTAATCTCAAAGGATTTCTATGGGTAAGACAGACAATAAAACACTACATCAAGTGGAGAACATGAGAGCTAAACAAGCATCTCAATTTTTATCTTGTGGGAAAAGCACCTTATGGCTATGGGTCAAGCAAGGCAAAATCAAATCATACAAGCTAAGTGATAGAGTGACTATCTTTAAGAGGACAGAATTAGAAGCGTTTATTAATGCAAGTGTTGAGGTGGCTTAGATGAGTAAGCCAAACAGAAAACTACAAATACTAAAAAAGCTTTATGAGACCAACTTGCGATTAACGGCAACAGATTTTAGAATATCCAATGCTAATCAATTTCTAATAGAGCTTGAAAGCCAAAAACTTATAGAGAGATACTGGGTAAGAAATGAGGAAGAAACTCCTTTTAAACTTGCTTATGTATCTGATGAGACAAGAGAAAAAGCGATGAAATATCTTAATGCTTTTCAGGGTGTAAAACCCAAACAAGATGAGGTGCAAGAGAGTTAATATTGACTCTCTTAATCTTGCAGGTGAAGCTATGGAAGCAATCTTTATACATCATCAAGATTATACCATAGAAGCCGTGAAAACAAAAAGCGTATTTATGCCTAAAGTATGGAGTGCATCCTTTGGTAAATCTTTGAAACAAAACATCATTGAAGCCAAAATCATACACACCTACCTAGGGCTAAAGCTACCTCTCAAAACCTTTGCAATTACACCCAAGAGCCAAACTTTAGAGTTTGCAGGGCTTCACGGTTACAATGAGAGGTCAGAGCATCTTATGCAACACTTGCAGGAGTTGAAGAGTCAATTAATGCACGCACGAGTCACTAGGATAGACATAGCCATTGATTTTAAGGGAAACATACCCAAGAGTATTATCAAGGCATTATCTAAGCATAGAGAGCCGTTTAGATGGAAAAATTCCACTTACTACAAGACGGCTAAAGAGAAACGTACTAACAGAGTGATGAATATTAAAATCTATGATAAAGCACTTCATGCAGGACTTGATACAAATATGATGAGATTAGAGTTTTGCTTTAAATCTGAATACTTGAAAAAGTTACAATTAAAAGACATTGAGAGTGTTTATGCAAAGATGGAAAAAACTATCAAAAAAGCTACTGGTTTGAGTGTGAAAATCAATCACATTTTAGACCCTGAAAAGTGAATTAATGCAAATCGCCACAAATGCCGTTCAGAGCGTGTTTTGCGAGCGATATTGTGTTTTTTTTAATGGTATTAACTTACGCGCGCGTACGCGAGGGAAGAAAAAGGAGGTAAAAATTAGCATTTAGTAAAAATGCTAAATAATTTAGTAAAAATTTAGCAAAGTACCTACGGTAACCTATTTACTAAATTGTTTTTGGGCAAAAAAATAGAGCATTTGCGGGAGCTTGCCGCCCCCGACATAGTTATATTACTCTCAAAGTACCTAAAGGTTATTTAACAGCTATTTGGTATAATACCTCATCACTTAT
>CAZQOC010000167.1:1680-3858 GCA_964594745.1 uncultured Sulfurovum sp. | reverse complement strand
TATCCCGTAACGACAAGGGAACTTTATCTCAGGTGCTGCGATACGCATATGTACCTCTTTGGCACCTGCCTCTTTAAGCATACGTACTATCTGTTTCGATGTAGTACCACGTACAAGAGAGTCATCAATAATGGCTACTCTTTTCCCCTCTATCAAATGTTTAATAGGTGAAAGTTTGAGTTTTACTTTCAGGTCACGTATCTCTTGCGTTGGTTCGATAAAGGTACGCCCTACATAGTGGTTACGTACAATTCCCATCTCAAATGGCACACCAAGCCCGTCAGCATAGCCTTTGGCAGCTGCCACACCTGAGTCTGGTACAGGCAGTACAAGATCCACATCAGAAGGTGTCTCCTCTGCTAACTTTTTACCCATCTCCAAACGCATTTTATAGACATTTTTACCATCGATGATACTGTCAGGTCTGGCAAAGTAGATATACTCAAACGCACACGGATGGTAGTCTGGTTCAAATATCATCTGTGATGCTGGCTCTTTGTCCTCTTCAAAGATGAGCATCTCTCCTGGTTTTACATCACGTATAAACTCTGCACCGACAAGGTCAAATGCACAGGTCTCAGAGGCAACGATGTATCCGCCATCCTTCAGCTTCCCAAGACTCAGTGGACGTATACCAAAACGGTCACGAATCACAAACATTTTAGAACGGCTCTGAATCGCTAAACAGTAGGCACCCTCTATCTTCGTAAGCATATCTTTAATACGGTCTTCCAGGGAATCTTTTTGAGACTTGGCGATAAGATGAATAATATTTTCCGTATCCATATCTGTTTGGAAAATAGCCCCTTTACTAATAAGCTCATTACGCACTTCCAGCTTATTGACAAGGTTTCCATTGTGTACTACTGAAATTTCACCCAGTTTATATTTGGCAAATACCGGTTGCGCATCACCGGCAGATTCACTTCCTGCGGTGGAGTAACGGTTGTGTCCGACTGCACATCCGCCATCCAGACTATCAAGCGTAGGTTGAGAAAACACATCCGCGACCATACCTCTTTTTTTATAGAGTTTTATCTTCTCACCGTTTGCTGCAGAGATACCTGTAGCTTCCTGCCCACGATGCTGCATGGAAAAGAGCGAATAATACGCCACAGTTGAGGCTTTTTTTGCACCAAATACACCGACGATTGCACACATATTATATTCCTAAACAGTCGTTAATAGAGTAGAAACCACTCTCTTGGTTGACTAGCCATTTTGCTGCGCGTATTGCACCTTTTGAAAAAGTCTCTCTGCTTGTTGCTGTATGGTTTAACTCCAAAAACTCACCATCATTATAGAAACCTACCGTATGACGACCTACGATGTCACCACCACGCAGTGCCATAACTGCTATCTCATCTTTGGTTCTGGCACCTATCTGCCCATCACGTCCAGAAACACGTACCTTGTCCAAATCCAAGCCTCTGCCTTTCGCCGCAAACTCACCTAAAGTCAGTGCCGTCCCACTTGGAGCATCTACCTTATGTTTATGGTGTTGCTCTACGATTTCTATGTCAAAGTCTTCGAGTGTTGCTGAGACCTTTTCAACAAGTTGCTTAAGTAGTGCTATCCCTGCTGACATATTTGAAGCATACAGAACTGGCATCTTTTTAGATGCTTCCATCATCAAGTTCTGCTGGTGTTCATTAAATCCTGTGGTTGCTATCACGAGTGGTGTTGGATTTTCAAGCGCAGCTTCACATAGCGCCTGTGTGGCAGCAGGTGCGGAGAAGTCTATCACGATGTCACAGTTTTCCAACAGTGCTTTCATGCTGTTTGTTACAAGTACATCACTTGGTAAATCTCTTTTGAGTTCATCAAAGACATGTACTGCACTTAAAGGCAAAACATCATCATGTAACAAAGAATCTATAAGAAGATTACCCACTCTACCTGTACTACCGACTATACCTACTTTAGCCATTATTGTTGCTCCTGAATATATGAAATTACTTGTAATGCCGCGATGGAACCGTCTCCTGCAGCTGATACCACTTGCTTAGGTGCTTCTATACGGATGTCCCCTGCAGCAAAAAGACCAGGTACGGATGTTTTCATGCTCAAATCCACTATCACCTGTCCCCAGTCATTTGTATCACAAATGAACTCACCTTTATCATCTTTAAGGACTTCATTACGTACATTATGACCCACAAAGACAAACAATCCTGT
>CAZQOC010000167.1:0-1580 GCA_964594745.1 uncultured Sulfurovum sp. | reverse complement strand
ATTGCGTTAAGTTTTTCAGCAAATGCATCTTTAGAAGCTGCACCAACCATTTGGTCTACCATTTCACCATCTTTGAAGAAAAGAATCGCTGGGATAGATCTGATACCATATTTCACGGCGATATCTTGTTGCTCATCAGTGTTTACTTTAGCGATAGTCGCTTTACCGTCGAAATCTTCAGCCAATTCTTCTACTACTGGAGCAATCATTCTACAAGGTCCACACCATGGAGCCCAGAAGTCTACCATTGTTACGCCTTCATTGATTGTTGCATCAAAGTTGTCATTTGTTAATTCTACATATTTTGCCATATTTCATTCCTTTGTGTTTTTGTTACAAAAATTATAGCACAATTACATTAGAAGTGTATTGCCATAACTTATATTTTGCATAATATCCATCGTATGTGTAAAAAATGTGTACTATTCAGAGTAAAAAACTCCGATTTATACTCTTTTCAGTGGAATTTCAGGGAATTCTGAAGAACGTGTTCCTTGTATCGCTTTTGTCTTTGCCCCTTTAACCGTATAGACAAAGGAGATTTTTGGTTTGTCTGTGCTGTTTTTATTGGCTCTGTGGAGAAGTAAGGAGTGAAACAATACCACATCCCCTTTTTGTAAATCGGTAGAGACTTTTGTGGCTATGATTTTTTTATTCTCTTCCATCGTTTGGGAAAAATACTCTTTATCATCAAACTGCTCTGGCGTAAAATGCACCTTATGACTACCAGGAATAAACTCTAACACACCATTGTCATTATGTTCATCATCAAGTGCAAGCCAGACACTCACCAAGTTGTCATCACTGTATCGCCAATACCGTCTGTCCTGATGCCATCTTGTTTGCGTACTGAAGTGTGGCATTTTTGTCATAATAGAGTTGTGATGTGCTGTAGTGAGCACTACTTTATCATCTAAAACCTGCTGTAAAATAGGACGGATTTTTTCATTTTCCATCCATGCTTTAAAAAGTGCATCACGCGTATACACCTGACGTAACCTACGCACGATAATATGCTCTTCTTTGGCATGCGAACTATAATCCGTCACTTCTGTACGATACGCTTTATCTCGTGTATCATACCCTATCTCTGTCTCTATAGGCTCTATTTTGGCATCCAAATGTACTTGTGCTATTTTTAATATATCATCACACATTTTAGCATCTAAAAATCCACGCAAAACAATGAAACCGTCTTTATAAAACTGTGCCAATTGTTCAGGGGTGAGTTGCATAAGAATACCTTTATCTCTTTATTAGAGATGATTATAGCGTAACATTCTCTATAAATTCGACCTCATCATAACGAATAATCAAAGCATCAATACTAAAAGGCAGATCCAACCCTTTTGTTTTCATATAATAGTGTGCAGAGTGAACCACTTTTCGTAGTTTCGCAGGCGTTACATTATACGCAGGATCAAAGGTATCTGACTTACCACTCTTTACTTCTATAAAATGCAAGGTATCCTCATACTGAGCAATGATGTCTATCTCCCCTAATTTCCTTGCAAAGTAGTTACGCTCCAAAATGACATAGCCCTCTTGTTCTAAAAACTGCGTAGCAAGGGTTTCACTCT
>CAZQOC010000166.1:0-3886 GCA_964594745.1 uncultured Sulfurovum sp. | reverse complement strand
TGAAATCCTTTATGCAAATAAAAAAGGAAAATCTTATAAGATAGATATGGATAAATTCCCACAAGCGGGTTATGATAACTCTGAGTGTCTTGGTGATGCTAGAAATGTCAAAGGCTCAGATGGTAAAGTATTTAAAGGGTATGGATTTATGATTCATGAGTATCTCTTTGAAGAGTATGCATCGTTTGGTAGGGGTCATGGACATGACTTGGCACCATTTGAAGTGTATCATAAGGTACGTGGTTTAAAATGGCCAGTCGTTGATGGTAAAGAGACACACTGGAGATTTAATGTCAAGTATGACCCATATGCAGCGAAGCATGCTAAAGAAGCAGGGTTGAAAGACTTTGCATTCTATGGTCCATTGGCTAAAGCATTGGCACAGGGTGATCTTAAGGGAATTAAAGATAAAAACAAAAAATCACTTAAAAATAAAGCGAAGATTTATGCCAGACCATATATGGAGCCACCTGAAACACCAGATAAAGAGTACGATACATGGCTTTGTACAGGGCGTGTACTAGAGCACTGGCATTCTGGAACTATGACAATGAGAGTACCAGAACTCTTTAGAGCTGTTCCTGAAGCACTTTGTTACATGAACCCTAAAGATGCTAAAGAAAAAGGCTTCAAACAAGGTAGTCTGATTTGGGTGGATTCACGTCGTGGTAAAGTGAAAGCAAGAGTGGAGACACGTGGACGTAACAGACCACCTCAAGGACTTGTATTTGTACCATGGTTTGATGAAAAAGTCTTTATCAATAAAGTATGTCTCGATGCGACATGTCCAATGTCTAAACAAACTGACTACAAAAAATGTGCAGTCAAACTCTATAAGGCATAAGCGATATGGCACACTCTAATGGTAGAAGAAACTTTATGGCAACAACCCTGCAGAGCGTAGGGCTTGCTGCACTTGGTGGAATGCTATGGAGTGGATATACAGATAGTGTCAAAGCATCACCTTTGGTACTTAGACCTCCTGGTGCATTGCCTGAAAAAGATTTTTTAACGGCGTGCATTAAGTGTGGGCTATGCGCTGAAGCCTGTGTCAATAGAGAGACCAACAGAGACACACAAACAGGGGAACAAAGAGAAGGTACACTAAAGATGGCAAAAGGAGGAGACTCCGTGCTTATAGGTACACCATTTTTTGAACCGCTTGATGTGCCATGTTATATGTGTGAGGACATCCCTTGTGTGCCTGTCTGTCCATCCGGTGCTTTAGATATGCCTAGTCTGCTTAATGAAAAAAAAGAGCTGGACATCAACAAAGCCTCTATGGGTTTGGCTGTGGTACATAAAGAGTCATGTATTTCGTATTGGGGTATTCAGTGTGATGCCTGTTACAGAGCATGTCCATTGTTGGACTCTGCGATTACCATTGAGTATCAGAAAAATGATAGAACAGGTAAACATGCCTATCTTTTACCTATCGTGCATGATAATGCCTGTACGGGGTGTGGTTTATGTGAACAGGCTTGTGTCACAGAGAAACCTGCCATCTTTGTGTTACCAAATGAGGTAGCCAAAGGTAAAGCAGGTGACCACTATGTTAAAGGTTGGGATGCTAAAGACCAAGAGCGTGTAAAAGATGCAAAAGAGATACATACAAAGACAAAAAGAAGTGAAAAAGAAGCGACTGATTATCTAAATATGGAGGTGGAATACTAATGAAAAATATGAAGTATCTGCTCCTTAGACGGACAACACAGATAGGTATCTTATTTTTATACTTTGGTGCCAATGCCTATGGCTGGCATATTTTAGAAGGTACGTTTGGTACTTCTATGCTCTTTGGTGTCATTCCTTTGGCTGATCCGTACAATGTACTGCAAGTCTTGGCAACAGGATTTGTTTTGGGTACGGATGTACTTTTAGGTGCAGCGATTATCACACTGTTTTACTTTGTGGTAGGTGGTCGTGCATTTTGTTCTTGGGTCTGTCCTATCAACATGGTGACAGATTTGGCAAACTGGCTTAGGCGTAGATTGAATCTCGATAAAGAAGAGGTCAATTACCGTTTTTTAAAACGAAATGCGAGATATTGGCTTATGGTAGTAGGTCTGATTGTCTCAGCATTGGTTGGTGTGGTAGCATTTGAAGTGTTTAGCCCTATTACCATTATGCAAAGAGGGATAGTCTTTGGTTTTGGTATGGGTGGTGCTGTGGTGCTTGCCGTTTTTCTTTTTGATCTCTTTGGGGTAAAAAACGGATGGTGTGGACACTTGTGTCCTCTTGGTGCTGCATACTCTATCATAGGGAGTCAAAGTCTTGTGAGAGTAAAGCACAATCATGAGAACTGTACAAATTGTATGGACTGTAAAGTTGTGTGTCCTGAAAATCAAGTTTTACATATGATTAACAAATCAAGTATTGCTGTAACTGATGGAGAATGTACTAACTGTGGACGGTGTGTGGATGTGTGCAATGATGATGCATTGGAATTTGGAATAAGAGCATTTACAAAAAATGTAAATACTAAGTGAAAAAAATATATAGGAGGAATGAGATGAAAAAAATAGTAAAAACAGTAGCACTTGGGGCAATACTGGCCTCAACAAGTACCTATGCAGCAAGTATTGCAGCATGTGCAGGGTGTCATGGACAGCATTTTGAGAAATCGGCACTGGGTAAATCAAAAATAGTCAAAGATATGTCACTCAAAGATATTGTGAATGCATTGAAAGGGTATAAGGCAGGTACCTATGGCGGTGCAATGAAACAGGTGATGGTCAATCAAGTGAAAGATTTAAAAGATTCAGATATTGAAGCGATGTCGCTACTTATGAAAATAGGACATGGTACAACGACAGAAAAAGCTACAGAACATGCTGCAGCTGCCGCTGTAGCAGCAGCAGGTGGTACCTATATTGATCTTAATTCTGATGCTTCAGATGAAGTACGTATCGAGCAAGAAGATTTAGGTAATAGAAATACAGTTTCTGAACGGGCTTTAGGTCTTAGAAAAACAAATCTTGGTGATGAGAAAGATACCACAGGGGTAAAAGCAGATTATGATAGACCTGCTCCTGGACAGGCACCTCGATTTGAAAGAGCCTATAAAGATGCACCACCCATGATTCCTCATTCTGTGGAAGGGCTACTTCCTATTACAAGAGAAAATAATCAATGTCTGGGATGTCACTTGCCTGAAGTAGCGAAGAGTATGGGTGCGACGCCTATTCCGCCAACACATTTTACAGATTATAGACCAACTACGGTGATGAAAGATGGTAAGGTTCTTAAAGAAGGTAAGGTTTTGGGTAAAGATTTAGGAAACACTTCAGATATTAAAATAGCCAAAGCTAAAAAAATGAAAACGTTGTATGAAGGGCGTTTTAACTGTTCACAATGTCATGCGCCTCAAGCCAAGGTGAAGACAGATGTTGCTAATACATTTAAACCAGATTATAGAGGTAGTGTCTATAAAGAACACTCTTCTCTTGCAGACGCGATGAATGAAGGTGTCGAATAGTGCAAAAAAAGGCTAGCAAAGCCCAACGTCGAGATTTTCTAAATGTTTTTAGAAAGTCAGTGACCCCAGCAAAGGAGGTCTCACCCCTAGTGGTGAGACCTCCCTATGGGTTAAACGAATCTTTTTTTCAGAGTGAGTGTGTGGCATGTGAGAGTAAAGCATGTGTGGCTTCTTGTGATGAACAGATTATTGTCATTCAAGCTGATGGCACACCCATGTTAAATTTTGTTAAAAGTGGGTGTACTTTTTGTGAAGCGTGTGCCTTGGTATGTGAGCCTAATGTTTTGAGTTTAACACATACATATACTGCTGAAAAATTGAATGCTACTTTTCGTATAAGTACAGAGGGATGGCCGTGAGGCACTGCTTTTCCTTGAGGGGAAAAACAGGCAGGTTATCAAAAGCCTT